>DASVUA010000001.1:0-3944 GCA_036387295.1 Thermoanaerobaculia bacterium
GCCACGCTGGGCGCGGCGGCGCTGCTGCCGGTGCTGCGCGATCTCGAAACAGGCGGCGCGGTCGAAACCGTGCAGGACCACGAGCGCGCGACCACGGCGAAGAAAATCGATAAATCCGAGGGGGAAGTTCGCTTCGACGAAACCACCGCGGCGATTTACAACCGCTTCCGCGCATTCGATCCATGGCCGGGGATTTACGTCACGTCGGGCGGAGAAACGATCAAGCTGACCGAAGTGCGTCCTGCCGCGGAGAGCGGCACGCCGCGCACTGTGCTGTCGATTGAAGAAGACGTCGTCGTCGCGACCAGCGACGGCGCAATCCGCATCCTCGAAATGCAACGTCCGGGAAAGCCGCGCACGCCGGCAGGCGCAGTCGCGCGCGGCCTCGGCTGGCGCGCAGGCGAACTGCTTCCCTCCTGACCCATGAACGAACGCGAACGCGCGCTTCAACTCCTGCAACGCATCGAGCGTGAGTCGCTCTATGCCTCTCTCGTTCTCCTCGGCGAATCGGGTTTTGTCCGGACGCTGGTGCTCGGTGTTCTGCGCTGGCGCTCGCGGCTCGATTTCATCATCAGCGAGCTCGCACAACGGCCCGTAAAGCGGCTCGACCTCCCGGTCATCGACGCACTGCGGCTCGGGATTTACCAGTTGCTCTACATGAACGTGCCGCAGCACGCGGCGGTGTCGGAAACGGTCGATCTCACGCCGAAACGGGCGCGCGGTTTCGTCAATGCGATTCTGCGCAATGCCACACGCGGCCCACTGCCCGAGCCGCGCGACGCCGCGACGCGAACGGCGCATCCGCGCTGGCTTTTCGACCGCTGGGTGAGGACGTATGGCGAAGAGCGCGCGACGAAAATCGCGGAGGCCGATCAGCAACTGTCGTATCCCGACGTGCTGGCGTTGCACGGCGGCGTGCCGGCGGCCGCGCAGCTCTCCACGCTCGCGCCGGGCGTCTGGAAACTGAGCGGCTCGAGCGCCGATTTTTCGCGCAAGGATTTCTATCCGATGGACGAGGGGAGCGCCGTCATCGCCGCGATTGCGCGCGCGTGCGGCGACGACATTCTCGACCTCGCCGCCGCGCCGGGCGGCAAGACGATCTACATGAAATACGCGGGAGCGAACGTCGTCGCCAATGACGTCTCGTTCAATCGCCTACGTCCGCTGCGGCATCCGCGGACAGTCGTCAGCGATGCCCGCAAACCGGCGTTCGCGCGCAAGTTCGAGGTCGTGCTGCTCGACGCGCCGTGCAGTGCCACCGGCACCATTCGCAAGAACCCGGAGCTGAAATGGCGCCTGCGCGAAAGCGAGCTCGCGGAATTCGCGACGCTGCAGCGCGAGCTCCTCACGAATGCGCTGTCGCTCGCATCGAAATACGTCGTCTATTCGACCTGCTCGCTCGAGCCGGAAGAGAACGACGCGGTGGTCGCCGGATTCGCGCGCGAGGACATCACGCCGTTCGTGCCGGAAGGGGCGCGCGCGTGGGTGACGGACGGCGTGCTGCGCCTCACCCCCGAGTCGGGTGCGGACGGCTTCACGGCCTTCGTTTTGAAGCCCTGAAGCGCGGCGAGCGCATGTAGACTCTCGCGCCGCATGCCTCGCGACTTACCGATCGGAAACGGCTCGCTGCTCGTCGCGTTCGACGCGCAGTACCGGCTGGCCGACTTTTACTTTCCCCGCGTCGGGATGGAAAACCACGCCGCGGGCAAATCGCGCTTCGGCGTCTTCGCGGACGGCGCGCTGCATCCCATCGACGAGCCGCCCTGGCAGCGCACGCTCGAATATCTGCGCGACACGCTCGTCACCGACGTGCTGCTGCAGAACGAGACGCTCGGCCTGCGGCTTCGCTGCTACGACGCTGTCGATCCCGATTCGTGCGTGCTCGTGCGCAAAGTGGTGGTGCGCAATCTTCGCGGTGAAGCGCGCGACATCAAGTTGTTCGTGCACCACGAGCTCGCGCTGTACGGCACGACGTTCGGCGACACGGTGATGTTCGATCCCGCGTCGCGCGCCATCGTGCAGTACAAAGCGAGGCGCTACGTTCTCTTCAATTGCGAAGGAGGCGTGAGCGAATACGCCTGCGGACGCGCGCCGCTCACCGGCGCCGAAGGAACGTGGGCCGATGCGTCGGACGGCAAGCTGTCGATGGACGCGATCGCGCAGGGCTATGTCGATTCGACGTTTGCCATTCCGCTGCATCTCGACGCAAACGGCAGCGCGACGGCGGTGTACTGGACGTGCACCGGCCGCACGGAAGCCGAGGTGCGGCAGCTCGATGCGCAGGTGCGCGGCGAAGGCGTCGCACATCTCCTCGCGCGCACCGGCTCGCACTGGTACACGTGGGTGAACAAGCCCGATACGGACGTCACCGACCTGCCGGACGAGATCATCGACCTCTATCGCCGCTCGCTGCTCGTCGTGGCGACGCAATGCGATCGCGGCGGCGCGGTGCTCGCGGCGAACGACTCCGACATCACCTGGGGCCACAACGATCACTACTCGTACGTCTGGACGCGCGACGCGTCGTTCATCTGCGATGCGATGGATCGCGCCGGGTTTCCGGAAGTCACGCGCCGCTTTCTTCTGTACGCGAACGGCGCGATTCGCGACGAAGGCTACTTTCTCCACAAATACAACGCCGACGGCTCGGCCGCGCCGCTGTGGCAGCCGTGGATCTGGAACGGCGAGCCGCAGTTGCCGATTCAGGAGGACGAGACCGCGCTCGTGATCTGGCTGATCGCGCGGCACTACGCGCGGACGCGCGATCTCGATCTGCTGCGCACGATCTACAAGCGTCTCGTCGTTTGCGCGGCCGATTTTCTGGTGCGTTTCCGCGATGCGGCAACAGGGCTGCCGTCGCCGAGCTTCGATCTGTGGGAGGAGCGCTTCGGCACGTTCACCTTCACCTCGGCGTCGGTGTGGGCGGGGCTGACCGCCGCCGCGGATCTGGCGAACCTGTTCAACGATCAGGAGCGCCGCGCGGCCTACGCAAAAGCAGCAGCCGAGGTGCGGGATGCGATGAAGAAGCATCTCTGGCTCGAGGACGAAGGGCGTTTCGCGCGCGGCTTCGTGCGCCGCGACGATGGGACGTTCGCGCTCGACCCGACCGTCGATGCGTCCGCGTTCGCGGCGTTCTACCTCGGCGTTTTCCCGTCCTCGAGCGCGATGATCGAAGGGACGATGCGCTCGATTCGCGAGAAGCTCTGGGTGCGCACCGACACCGGCGGCACCGCGCGTTACGAGAACGACGGCTACCACCGGATTTCCGAAGAAGTCGAGCGTGTGCCGGGAAACCCGTGGATTCTCTGCACGCTGTGGCTCGCCGAGCATGTGATTGCGAAAGCGACGACGGTCGAAGGGCTGCAGCGCGCGCTCGATCTCGTGCGGTGGGCGCGCTCGAAAGCGACGCCGTCGATGGTGTTGCCGGAGCAGATCGATCCGTACAACGGTCAGCCGCTGTCGGTCGCGCCGCTCACCTGGAGCCACGCGCAGGTGATCTCGGTCGTGCACGGCTATCTCGACGCATTGCGTCGATTGCGCTGACGCTCCTGCTGTTGCGTTCGGTGGCCCAAACTCCTACATTCGTGCCCCGGAGGATTCGCATGGCTGGAAAAGCAGACGTAATCGATACGATGGCCGAGCAGGCCGGCATCACGAAGAAAGAGGCCGCCGCGGCGTTCGACGCGTTCGTCCGCTACATCTCCGACAAGTGCCAGAACGGCGATCGCTGCACGATCCCCGGCCTCGGCAGTTTCCAGGTCACGCACCGCAACGCGCGCGAAGGCCGCAACCCGCGCACAAAGGAAACGATCACCATCCCCGCCTCGAAAAACGTCCGCTTCAAAGCCGGCAAAGACCTCCGCGACGTCCTGAACGTCGCGCCAAAAAAGAAGAAGTAAATGCTTTGCGGCATCTCCGGTGGAGCGGCGGGCTTTAGCCCGCCG
>DASVUA010000002.1:0-3677 GCA_036387295.1 Thermoanaerobaculia bacterium
ACTATCCGCGCTCGTGAGTTTTGAGACCGTCTGCGCCAGTCGCCGCTTTCACTCCCCGCAGCGCCAGCTGCGGGGTAACGCGGCCGCGGTGAGTCAGAGCGGCGACTGGCGTCGCCGCACTCCACACCAACCTCACTCACCGCGTGAAGAACTGCTCCAGGCGCTCGGCCACTTGCTCCACCCGCCACTGCTCGGCCACTTCGCGGCCGCGGGGGCGGAGGCGGTCGCGGAGCTGGTCGTCGCCGAGGAGCTCGATCAATTTCTCGCCGAGCTCGATGGCGTTGTCTTCCGGAGCGAAGAGGGCGTAGTCGTGTTGCTCGTCGAACGAGAGGTACGAGGGGATCGTGGTGAGGAGGCAGGCGAGGCCGGCGGCCATGGCCTGGGCAGCCGGGAGGCCGAACCCTTCTTCCTTGTGATTCGGGGCCAGCAGGATGTCGCACGAATGCACGAGGCGCGTCATCTCGGCGGTGGTGAGGCCGACGTGAAACTCCTGGACGTTTTCGAGCGGCTCCTCGCGCGATGGCGCCCAGGGGGAGACGCGAATGAGATCGAGCTTCTGATGAAACCAGCGCGCGTGCGCGACCGCGCCGTAGCCGTCCTGAATGCCACCCTGCTCGGCTTGCCATTGCCCCGCCAGCAGCACGCGCGGCGGTTCGTTTTCGCGCGGCGTGCGCGGGCGATAGAGCTCGTCTTCCACCACCTGGCCGATGTACGTCACGTCGTCCGAAAACCTGCTGCAGACGGGGATCAGCGATTTCGCGACGACCAGCTTCGGGACCGGCAGGCTGTAGGTCGCGTCGATCTGATCGCGAAACGCCTCATTCGCTGAGAACGCTCCTTCGTAACCCTGACAGAGATGCACGGCCCGCTCGCCCGCGAGCGCGTACGCCTGCCGCACCGTGATCCAGCAGGTGCCGATCACGAAGTCGTCGCCGCTCGCGTCGTATTCGCGAACGTCGTCGACGTAGATCCACTCCGCACGCGACGAGCGCCAGGTGAGCGGCAGTCCTTTCGTGACGATGCGCACGCGATGGCCGCGCGCGATCAGCGCGTCTGCCTGCGCAAGCACGGTGTGCAGGCTGTCGGCGGCGTCGGTGTCTTCGGCGAGGTAGACGAGGTTCATCCTGGTCCCGGTAACATGGAGCGATGCCGCATCCGATCCCGCCGGAGGAGCCCCGCAGCATCGAGCAGTTGCGCCAGCAGTATGACGTGGAGCGCGAGCTCGCGCGACGGCTGCACGAAGCGTCCGAGACACGCGGGATGTACAGCGCGGTGTACGACGAGCTGCTCCGGCGCGTGCCGCATCATCCCGCCGTCGCGCAGAAAACCGACGCGGCGACCCAGGCGGCCGTGGTGGCGCTGCAGCTCCGGTTGCTCGAGCCGTTCCTCGCCGCGCGGCCGCGATATCTCGAGGTGGGCAGCGGCGACTGTGCCCTGGCCATCGAGTTGAGCCGGCGATTGCCGCGCGTGATCGCGATCGAGGCGGGGAGCGAGATTCTGAGCGGCATCGACGCCGCCGCGAACGTGGAGATCGTGGTGAGCGACACGCCTCCGTATCCGCTGCCCGATGCCTCGGTCGATCTGGCGTTCAGCTCGCACGTGATCGAGCATCTGACGCCGCGCGACGCGATGCTGCATCTCCGCGACATCCGGCGGCTGCTTGCGCCCGGCGGACGTTATGTCTGCGTCACGCCGAATCGTCTGTGGGGGCCGCACGACGTTTCGCGGTACTTCAGCGATGTCCCCCAAGGGCTGCATCTGCGCGAATACACACACAATGCGCTGCTGCGGTTGCTGCGGCGTGCAGGGTTCCGGCGCGCGCGGGTGGTGGCGCGGCTCGGGGAGCTCGATTCGCTACGCTCCCACCTTGCGACGCGAGTCGTGGAAGGAGTGCTGGCCGTGGCTCCGGCCGCGATCCGGCGGCGCGCGCTGGAGGCACTTTCGCGCGGGCTGCATGCGCCGTTGCGCAAGTTCGAGCAGGTGATCGTCGTAGGCGACGCGTAACGGGCTGACGGTCGCGCGATCAGCTTATCGTCGCGGCCAAATCGTCGAGAGCGGACATGTCGCTCGTCGCGAGCTCGAAGTCGAGGGCGAGGCTTTGGCGGATGCGGGCGGGGTCGGTGCTCGACGTCAGAGGATGAACCCCACGCTGCACGAGCCAGCGCAAGAGGATCTGTGCGGGAGTGCGGGCGTGCGCCGATGCAATCGTTGCGAGCAGCGGTGTTGCGAGCAGATCGCGTCGCAGCGGCGAGTAGACGAGCACCGTCATCGCGTCGCGCTGCTGCCAGCCGGAGGGCCAGCATGCGACCTGATTCGCGGCGGGGTGAGGCTCGCCGAGGAGCTCGATCTGCTCGGGGGTGAAATTGCTCACGCCGATCTCGGCGGTGAGACCCGCAGCGCGCAGCGCCTGCATCGCTTCCCACGTTTCCCGCAGCGGCACGTCGTCGGTGACCGCGGGAAGCGCGCGCCGCTGGAACTCGTCCCAGCCGATCGTCTGCGGCTCCTCGAGCGGCGCGACGTGCTGCAACGCATCGGGAGCGTGCAACAGGTAGAGGTCGAACGCCTCGACGCCCAAGCGCTGCAAGGAGTCGGCGCAGGCTCGGCGCAGATGTTCGGGGCGGAAATTCGTTTTCCACGCTTTCCCGATGAGCTGCAGCTCGCGGCGCGGCGTGCCGCTCGTGCGCAACGCGCGTCCGACCGCACGCTCGGTACCGTACATCTCCGCGAGGTCGAACATCCGGTAGCCCGCGGCGAGCGCGAGTCTCACCGGCTCTTCGATGTCGATGCGTGCTCCGCCGCGATAGGGAGACGTGCCGAAGCCGACCGGCGGGAGATTCATTGCCGCGCGACCTGCATCCGCGTCGCAAAGAACCGAAGCAGCGCCTCGGCGGTATGCGCGGGCTGGAACGATGCGGCGGTCTGCCGTCCGCCCTCGCGCAGGCGCTCGAACTGCGGCTCGAGCTCGTCGCAACGATCCATCAGCTCGCACACATGTTCCACGAGGCGGTAGACGTGCTGGTTCGGAAAGACGATCGCGTTCTCGCCCGGCCGGAGGAAATCGCCGCCGCCGCCGGCCTCATAGCAGATCGGAACGCAGCCAGCCGCCATCGCTTCCGGCACGGTCGTGTTGAACGCCTCGTGCGAAAAGACGTTGACGAGGAACATCGACGAGCGCATCAGCGCGCCGATCTCGCGGTGCGAAAACCCTTCGAGCGGGACGAACTGCCACTCCGGTCTGCGCGCGACTTCCCGTTGCAGCAGGCGTTGTGCGATCTCCTGATCGGGGATGCCGAGCGCGCGATATCCCTCTTTCGTCGAGAACAGCACGCGGCGGTGGCGAGGCCCTTCGACCGGCTCGAAAAAATGCGGCGCAACGAAAGGGGGAATCACGTGCGCGGCCACGCCGAAATGCCGCTCGACGACGCGCGCGACGTGCGGCAGGATCGCCAGCGCTTCTTCGAATCCGAGCTCGGCGTAATCCGCATGCTGCTGCAGTCCGCGGAAGATGAGAAAGCTTCCCTGGACGAACATGATGCGGCGCCACGGGTAGCGCTGCACGATCTCGCTCGCCGCAAGCACTTCCGGCACGACCACAATGTCGTTCTCCGTCGGCGCAAAGCCCTCTTCGTCGACGTAGCGAATGGGGACGTTCAGCTCGAGCCAGAGCGGACGGAACG
>DASVUA010000003.1:0-4114 GCA_036387295.1 Thermoanaerobaculia bacterium
CTACTCCGCGCGGACGAAACATGCGCCGCTGCGCACGCTCGCCCTCGACACGCTGCGCGCGCGTGCCGTGTCGCGCTTGCGCGATCAACTCGGCGGCGGCTTTCACCGCTGCGAGACCTGCTTCGACAAGCTGCTGCGCGACCAGGCGCTGATGGCGCTCACCTACATCGCGGCGTATGAAGAAACGAACGACGCCGCGTTTGCGCACGTCGCCCGCACGACGCTCGATTACGCGCTGCGCGACCTTCGCTTCCCGAAAGTCTTCGCATTCGAGGCTTCGCAGGATGCGTACAGTCTCGTCCCGCGCGGCGGCCGTCACGTCACCGAAAACGGGGTCTTCTACTTCTGGTCGAAAGAGGAGATCGCGCAGCGCCTCGGCGCGGACGCGGCGTCGAAAGTGTTCCGGCTTTACGGGATGACGGATGTGGCGCCGAACCTGCCGCTGCTCGCGGAGGCTCGGTTTTTCGGCGAGACCTACAACGAGCTCGCCGCGCCGCTGCAGTCGCTGCTCGACCTGCGGCAGAAACGTCCCGCGCCGTTTCGCGAGCCTCTCATCATCGCCGGCTGGAACGGCCTGATGCTCTCCGCGTTGTCACGTGCCGCGGTGACGTTCGACGAGCCCGCGTACGCCGAGGCCGCGCGGCAAGGGGCGATGTCCGTCCTCGCGAAGTTGTGGGACGCGAAAACGCAGACCCTCCTCCGGACCGACTCGCGCGCGCCGGCACTCGCCGAGGATTACGCGATGCTCGTCGCCGGCCTGCTCGATCTTTTCGAAACGACGCAGGAAGCGAAGTGGCTCGAGCTCGCGCTCGCGTTGCAGCAGCGGCAGGACCAGCTCTTCTGGGACGCGAGTCTCGGCCGCTACACGACCGGTACGACGCTCCCAGAACCGCTGCGCGGTCTCCTGACCGAATCCGACGAAGACGCCCCCTCGGCCAATGCCATCGCCGCGGTCAATCTCCTCCGCCTCGCCGCGCTGACCGGCAATGAAGCGTGGCGCGCGCGCTCCGCGATGATGTTTCAGTCGCTCGGCGGAAGGCTTCGGAGCGACGGCGCGCGCCTGACGCAGCTCGCCGCCGCCTACGAGCTCTCGCTCATCCCCCCGCGCGTCGTCGTCATCACCGGCAACATCGGCAAAGAGGCGACGCGCGAGCTGCTGCGGACGACACAGGCGCGCCATGAGCCGATGCGCGCCGTCGTCTTTCTGCCGCACCGCGGGGCCGCGCGCGACCGCCTCGTGAAAGTGCTGCCGTACACCGCGCCGCTCGCGGCCGACGCCGACGTTCCGGTGACGTACGTCTGCGCCGGCGGCACCTGCGGCCGCCGGTAGCGCGCCGAGCGAAACTTTTCCATCCGACAACTCGCGTCGTCCTTGACAAATTAATTTGTCGGCTGCAGATTGGCGGCATGCCGATGGCCCTGGTTGACGAATCCGCGCGTGCCGCGTCCATGCTTCACCCGATGAGGCTGCGGATTCTCAGCGCGCTCCGCGAGCCTGGATCCGCGAGCACGGTCGCGCGGCAGCTCGACCTGCCGCGGCAGAAAGTGAATTACCACCTGCGCGAGCTCGAGAAGGCGGGCTTCCTCGAGGAAATCGAGCAGCGCCGCGTCGGGAACTGCATCGAGCGCATCGTCCGCGCGAAAGCGACGCACTACCTCATCAATCCCGAGATCCTGGGGCGGCTCGCCGCCGACGGTGCGTCGGTCGAAGACCGCTTTTCCAGCGCCTATCTCATCGCACTCGCGGCCGGCACCATCCGCGACGTTGCGGCGCTGCAGCAGCGCGCGGCGAAGGCGAAAAAACGCGTCGCCACGTTCGCGCTGCAGAGCGACGTTCGCTTCGCAAACGCGGAAGACCGCAAAGCGTTCACCGAAGAGCTGGCGAATGCCGTCGCGCGGCTGGTCGCGAAGTACCACGACGACGAAACGCCCGGCGGGCGTGAGTTCCGGTTCACAGTCGGCGCGTATCCAACGCTGCCGAAAAAAGGAGAGGAAGCATGAGACGAGTCCTGCTGGTGCTGTTGCTCGTGGCGCTGTCGGCGCAAGGGACGGAATCGCTGCAAACGGAGAAAAGCGAGACCGACAAAATGATGGAGTACTACCTCGAGCAGGCGAAGCCGGTGGCCGAACATCAACGGCTGACGGAGCTCGCCGGGCGGTGGAAAGTGACGATGAAGTTCTGGTTCGGTCCCGACGCGGAGCCGCAGACGGCCAGCGGCACCGGCATCGGCAAGCTGATCCTCGGCGGGCGCTTTCTCCAGATCGAGATGGAGGTGAAAGGCTCGTTCAACGAGCAGTCGCTGTCGATGTTCGGCTTCGACCGGCGGACCAACGAATACACGCTCGTCGGCTTCGACACGATGGGCACGTACTACATCACCGCCGCCGGCAACTATGCGGCCGCGGAGAAAGCGGTCGTGCTGCACGGCAGCTACAAACAACCGCCGACAGGGGAAGAGCAGCAGTACCGCTTCCACTGGACCAATCCTTCGCCGCGCGAGCATCTGCTCACGCTCTATTTTTCGATGGGCGGCAAAGACGTGCGAGTCGCGGAGACTCGCTTCGTTCGGGAGTGACGACCGATGGCCGACGAAATCAAAGTCGAAGCCGAGATCGCGATCGACGCCGATGAAGCGACGGTGTGGCGCGCGTTGACGGAAGGGGAGGAGCTGAAGCGCTGGTTCCCGCTCGACGCGCGCGTCCGGCCGGGGGCGGGCGGCGCGGTGTGGTTGTCGTGGGGCGAGGGGATGGATTGGGAAGCGCCGATCGAGATCTGGGAGCCGAACAAACATCTGCGCACCGTCGATCCCGCTCCGAGCAAAGTGGCGGTCGATTACTACATTGAATCGAAAGGCGGCGAGACGGTGCTGCGCATCGTGCAGTCGGGGTTCGCCGAGGATGCGTGGGAAGACGAGCTGGATACGCTGAACGGCGGCTGGCGCGCGTTTCTCGCGACGTTGCGCAATTATCTCGAGCGGCATCGCGGCGAGCCGCGTGCGATGGCGTACTTTCGTCATCCCGCTGTAGCGCTCGAGCGGAAAGACGCATTTCCGCGCATGCTCGACGCGCTCGGCCTGCAGTCCGTACGCGCAGGAGAGCGGTTTGACGGTGAGCTGTTCCAGGGCGTTGCGGACGTCGCACTGCCGCCGGTGAATCTGAGCGGACCGCTCGACAATCTTGGCGGCGGCTTTCTGATGGTGGAGCTCGAGCCCGGCCGCGGACAGTGCAGGCCGTCCGTCTGGGTTTCGCTGTACGGCGAAACAGCGCATGAAGCGGCCGCGCTACAGGAAGAGCTGCAGCGCCGGGTTCTGCGTGCGTTTGCGTGATGGACGGGAGGCGAAAGCCTCCCGTCAGTCGTTTCGAGCTCGATTTCCGCGGCTCCTGAGCCACTCTCGCCCGCGCTAAGCATTACCCGACCAATTTCCGTCACCTTTAGTGTTGCCAATATGTACGTTGGCGTTAAGATGGTGGCGGCGGATGGAAGGGTGTCAACCCGTCCATCTTCATGGGTCATGCAGCGAGCGCCATCGAGGCGCGGGAGAGAACAAGAGGCCCCGAACCGGTTTGAGGTGCGTCTCCAGAATAGGAGACGCCTTTAGGTAGGTACGGAAAGATAGACTTGCGCCGGAGAAGGCAGTACACTCTTGCCGAATCCCGGTCAAAATTCAACATCAGGAGTGCGTGTGAGTCCTGCAAAGAGCAATCGCGGTCGTCCTATTGTCCACACCGAGCCTTGGGCGAAGATCACGGTCGTCCTGCTCGACCGTCATGTCGCCTATCTCGATCGTCTCGCCATCGACATCCGTCTGAAACACGGAAAAGCGATCAGCCGCGCGGAGATCATCCGCGGCCTGATCGAGGCGGCTTTCCAGAGCGGCACCGACCTGTCTCAGGCGGATTCGATCGATACGATCGTCGAGCTGTTGAGTAGCTCGAAGAAAAAGTCTGCTCGGTAGAGCGTCTCGAACGTCGAACGGGTGAGCTCTGCCGCAGTGTGCCTGCGGCGAGACGGGCGATCTCTTCTTCACTGCCTGCATCGGTGAGATCGATGCCGCTTTGTTCCACACGATCCAGAATCGTGCGGATCAGGTGCGGCAATCCGAACGAGTCGGGC
>DASVUA010000004.1:0-5022 GCA_036387295.1 Thermoanaerobaculia bacterium
CGAGCTATGACCTTGATCGATCTTCTCGACGACTGCGCGCGTCGAGGCATCACTCTTTCCGTCGAAGGCGACAAGCTGCAGGTGCGCTCGCCGCAAGGCGTGCTCACGCCGGAATTGCAGGCCGAGTTGCGAGCGCACAAGGCGGAGATCCTCGGCCGCCTCAGGCGTTCCGACGCCAGTCTGGTGCCGCTCTCCCGCACCACGCGCGGCAGCGAACCGCGTCCGCTCTCGGTCGTGCAGCAGAGCCTCTGGTTCCTGCACCGGATGGATCCGGCCACGTTGCCGGCGTACAACCTGCGCCGCGCGTTCGAGATCGAAGGAGCGCTCGACGTCGACCGCTGGCGCGCCGCATTTCGTGCGGTGGCAGCGCGTCACGAAACGCTGCGCAGCAGCTTCGATGCGGCGGACGAGCATCCAGTCGCGCGCATCGCCGCACCGCTCGATGCGCAGCTCGAAGTCGTCGAGCTCACGCACCTCGATCGCGAGCAACAGAACGCCGAGATCGCGCAGCAGATGGAAGCGGAAGGGCGGTTCGCGTTCGATGTCAGCGCGGCGCCGCTCTTTCATGCGCGGCTGCTGAAGCTCGATGCAGAGCGCTTCGTGTTCCTGCTCAACGCGCATCACCTCGTCGCCGACGCCTGGTCGGCGGGCGTGATCCTGCGCGAGCTCACCGCAATTTATGAAGGGCGCACGCTCCCCGCGCGCGACGTCGAGTACCGCGACTACGTGCAATGGCAGCGCGAGCGCATCGAGCGCGGCGAGCTCGATTCGCAGCTCGACTACTGGACGACGCAGCTCGACGGCTTGCCGCGCCTGCAGTTGCCTGCCGATTTCGCCGCGCCCGTACGCACGACGTATGACGGCGCCTCGGTGGCGTACGCGCTGCCCGCGGAGCTCACCGATGCGCTGCGTGCGTTCAGCCGCGAAGCCGGCGTGACGCTCTATTCGACCTTCCTCGCCGCGTTCGCCGCGGTGCTGCATCGCTACAGCGGTCAGGATGATTTTCCGGTCGGCACCTCGATCGCCGGCCGCACGCGCAAAGAGTTCGAAGACGTCGTCGGCTTCTTCGCCGACGTGCTCGTGCTGCGGATGAACGTCGCCGGCGCGCCGGCGTTCCGCGAGCTCGCCCAACGCGTGCAGCAGGTGAGTGCCGAAGCGTTCGAGCATCAGGATGTTCCGTTCGAGCTGCTCGTGAAAACGCTGCGGCCGGAGCGCGTCGCCGGTCAGAACCCGCTGTTCCAGGTGCTCTTTCTTTTCCTGCAGAGCGACCCCGCATTTCGCGAGTTGCAGGCGCCGAGCGTTGCGTCGAAGTTCGACCTCAGCCTGCACGTCGAAGACGACGGCACCGCGGTGCGTGGCCTCGTTGAATACAAAACGGCGCTCTTTCAAGAGGAGACGATCCGCGCCTTCCTCGACGCGTGGATGGAACTGCTGCGCGGCGCGATGGCTGATCCGGCGCGGCGCGTCGATGAGCTTCCGCTGCTTTCGCGCGACGCGCGGCACGAACTGCTCGTCACGCGCAACGAGGTCCGTCGCGCAGAATTGCCGCACGCGACGCTCACCGAATGGTTTGAAGCGCAGGCCGCGAAAACGCCGCACCGCATCGCAGCGACGCACGGCAGCGAATCGCTGACGTACGCCGAGCTCGATGAGAAAGCGACGCGATTGTCCGAGGTGCTGCGCGCTCGCGGAGTAGGCCCGGAAACACGCGTCGGTCTCCTGCTCGAACGCTCGCTCGACATGATCGTCGCCATCGTCGGCGTGCTCAAAGCCGGCGGCGCCTACGTCCCTCTCGATCCGGCCGATCCGCAATCGCGCATCGACTTCGTGCGCAACGACAGCGGATTGGAAATCGTGGTGACGGCAGGGTTGGAAGTGACGAGCACCAACTCGCCACTCGCAACCAACGCCCGGGCAACGGTCAACGGGCAACAGGCAACTCAAAAAGCAGCCGCCTACATCATCTACACCTCCGGCTCCACCGGGCAGCCGCGCGGCGTCGTCGTCACGCATGAAAACGTGTTGCGGCTGATGCGGTCCACCGAGGAGTGGTTCGGGTTCGGAGAAGACGACGTGTGGGCGATGTTTCACTCGTACGCCTTCGACTTTTCGGTGTGGGAAATCTGGGGCGCGCTCTTGTACGGCGGACGGGTGGTGATCGTGCCGAAAGTCACCAGCCGCTCGCCGGAAGCATTCGCAACGCTGCTGCGCGAAGAAGGGGTGACGGTGCTCAACCAGACACCCTCCGCGTTTCGCGCGCTCATTCCGGTCGCGGGCGAATTGCCGGCGCTGCGTTACGTGATCTTCGGCGGCGAAGCGCTCGATCTCGCCATGCTCGCGCCGTGGGTCGAGCGCAATGGCGACGATCGGCCGCGCCTCATCAACATGTACGGCATCACCGAAACGACGGTGCACGTCACGTGGCGCCGCATCACGCGTGCAGACATCGATGCAAACCGCGGCAGCAGCATCGGCACGCGCATCCCCGACCTCACGCTCTACATCCTCGACGAGCAGCTCGAGCCGGTGCCGCAAGGCGTTGCCGGACAACTGCACGTCGGCGGTGCGGGACTCGCGCGCGGCTACCACGGCCGGGCCGCGCTCACCGCCGAGCGCTTCGTCGCCGATCCGTTTTCGGACGTTCCGGGCGCGCGCCTTTATCGCACCGGCGATCTCGCACGCTGGCGCTCCGCCACCGACATCGAATACCTCGGCCGCCGCGACGAACAGCTCAAGATCCGCGGCTTCCGCATCGAGCCGGGCGAGATCGAGAGCGTCCTGCGCACGCATGCTGGTGTGAAGGAATGCGTCGTCATCGCGCGGGAAGACACGCCCGGACAGAAACGGCTGGTCGCGTACTACATACCCGCGGATGCGGCGCTCGACGCCGCCGAACTGCGCGCGTTGTGCGAGAAAGCGCTGCCGGCGCACATGATCCCCGCCGGTTACGTCGCGGTCGACGCATGGCCGCGCACGCGCAACGACAAGCTCGATCGCGCGATGTTGCCGCTGCCCGATCTCGAGCGCGCATCCGCAAAACGGACGTACGCCGCGCCGCGCAACGCACGCGAGCGGACGCTCGCCGCGATCTGGTCGCGCGTCCTCGGCGTCCCGAACGTCGGCGTCGACGACGACTTTTTCGCGCTCGGCGGCGATTCGATGCTCAGCCTTGAAGTGCTTTCGCAGATGCGCAAAGAAGGGCTGCAAAGCTCGGTCGCGCAGCTCTACCAGCACCACCGGATTTCCGAACTGGCCGAGGTGGTCGAGACGCTCACGCATGCCGACGCCGCGACCGCGCCGTTCTCACTCGTGAACGAAGAAGACCGCGCACGCCTGCCGCAGGGGCTCACCGACGCCTATCCGCTTTCGCAGCTGCAGGCGGGGATGCTGTACGAAGAACAGCTCCATCAGCACGACGCGCTGTATCACGACATCTTTTCGTTTCACCTCCGCATGCCGCTCGACGAAGCGTCGTGGATGCGCGTGCTGCAGGCGGAGGTCGATCGTCACGAACTGCTGCGGACGTCGTTCGATCTCACGCATTTCAGCGAGCCGTTGCAGCTCGTGCACGCGGCAGCGGCGGCGAACTGCGTGTTCGAAGATCTGAGCCCGCTCGACGCCGACGCACAGGAGCGCCGCATCGCCGCGCTCATCGACGCCGAGCGCGACCAGCCATTCGATTACGCCGCGCCGCCGTTGCTCCGTTTTTACCTGCTGCGCCGCGGTGGCGACGGGACGCAGGTCGTCTTCGGCTTCCATCACGCCATCCTCGACGGCTGGAGCGTCGCGCTTCTTTTCTCGCGCATCGTGGCGTCGTACCTCGGCGAACTGAAACTCCGGCCCGCCGCCGCGCCCGAGGCGTTGCCTGCGGTGCGTTACGCGGACTTTGTGGCGCTCGAACGGCAGGCACTCGCGTCCGGCGAAGCGTTCTGGAAGAACGAGCTCGCGCAGTTGCCGGTGACGCGCATTCCGCGCCGCGAGGATGCTGCAGGCGGACCGCGCCGCCTCGCGCGCATGCCGGTCGTGCTGCCCGAGGCAGTCAGCGCGGGACTGGAGCGCACCGCGAGGCTCGCCGGTGTGCCGCTCAAGACTGTCGTGCTGGCCGCGCATCTCCGCGTGCTCGGCGCGCTGACGGGGCAGCAGGAAGTGGTGAGCGGCGTCGTCACGAACGGCCGTCCCGAACGGCCGGGCGCCGATCGCGTGGCGGGGCTCTTTCTCAACACCTTGCCGCTGCGCGTCGACCTCGGAAGCGGCACGTTTCTCGAGCTCGTGCAGCGGACGTTCGAAGCCGAGCGCCGTCTGCTCGCGCACCGCAATTTCCCGATGGCCGCGGTGAAGCAGCTCGCAGGCGGACGGCCGCTCTTCGACGCCGCATTCAACTTCATCCACTTCCACGTCTATCAGGAAGTCCTGCAAACCGAGGGAGTCGAACTGCTCGATTACGCGGTGTGGGAGCAGACCGACCTTCCGTTCCTCCCGCAGTTCAGCGTTCATCCCGGCTCGTCGCGCGTCGAACTGCTCCTCGTGCACGACGGCGCGACGTTCACCAGCGCGCAGATGGAGAGCATCGCCGGCGCATACGTCCGTTGCCTCACCGGCTTGGCCGAGCATCCAAAGTCGGCCTTTCGCGAGCAGACGTTGTTCGAAGACGAACGGGCGTTGCTCGAATCGTGGAGCGGCGGCACGTCGGTCGTCGAGTCGCCCGACGCCATTCATCGCTGGTTCGAGGCGCAGGTCGCGCGGACGCCCGAATCGGAGGCGGTGCGGTTCGAGGGAGAAGCGTGGACGTACCGCGAGCTCGACGCGCGCGCGAACCGGCTCGCGCAGTATCTCCGCGCGCGTGGCGTGCAACGCGAAACGCTGGTCGGTCTCTGCGTCGAGCGCTCACTCGATCTTGTTGCCGGCATCCTCGGCATCCTCAAAGCGGGCGGCGCGTACGTGCCGCTCGATCCCGCCTATCCCGCCGATCGCCTGCGGTTCACGATCGAAGACAGCGGCGTGCCGCTGGTCGTCACGCACTCC
>DASVUA010000005.1:0-4983 GCA_036387295.1 Thermoanaerobaculia bacterium
AGGTGACGAGCTACCTCATCACCACCCCGCAGGGACACATCCTGCTCGACGGCGGATTTCCCGAAACGGCCGCGCAGATCCAGCGCAACGTCGAAGCGCTCGGGTTCAAGCTGCGCGACATCCGCTACATCATCACCTCGCACGCGCACTACGACCATGTCGGCGGCGTCGCGGAGCTCAAGCGCGTCACAGGCGCGAAGCTCGTCACCTCGGCCGACGACGCGGCGCTTCTCGCGCGCGGCGGGAAGAACGACTTCGCGTTCGCAGATCGCCTCGCCTATCCGGCCGTCACCGCGGATCAGACCATTCGCCACGGCGGCCGCCTGAAACTCGGCGGGACGACGCTGAAGGCGCACTTCACGCCCGGGCACACCAAAGGCTGCATCACCTGGGAGATGACCGCGCGCGAAGGCGGCCGCAGCTACAACGTCGTCTTCGTCGGCAGCGCCAGCGTCCCCGGCTACCGCCTGGTGGACAACGAAAACTACCCCGGCATCGTCAAGGACTACGAGACCACCTTCGCCCGCCTCGCGGCACTCCAGCCCGACGTCTTTCTCTCCGCGCACGGCTCGCAGTTCAACCTCGAGGAGAAAATGAAGGCGCGCGCCACCTCTGCCGCCAATCCGTTCATCGATCCGGCCGGCTATCGCGCGTACGTTCGCTCGGCGCGCGAAGCGTTCCGGTCGAACCTGGCGAGGCAGCGTGCAGAAAGGGCGAGCACGAAATGAGAATCGCGGTCGTTGGAGTCGGCGGCGTCGGCGGCTACTTCGGCGGACGCCTCGCACAATCGGGCGTCGATACGACGTTCATCGCGCGCGGCGCGACGCTCGACGCGCTGCGCGCGCGCGGCTTGCGGGTCGACAGCACACACGGCGATTTCGTGCTCGATCGCGTTCACGCGACGAGCGATCCATCGACGGTCGGCCCGGTCGACGCGATTCTGATGACGGTCAAAGCATGGCAGGTTGCCGAGGCGGCAAAGCAGCTGGCGCCGATGCTCGGCCCCGACACCATCGTCGTTCCGCTCGAGAACGGCGTCGAGACACCCGACGTGCTCGCGCCGATCGTCGGACCGCAGCACGTCGTCGGCGGCCTCTGCGCGATCGTCAGCTTCATCGTCGCCCCCGGTCACATCAAGCATGCGGCGTACGAGCCGCTCGTCGTCTTCGGTGAGCTCGACAATCGCCGCAGCGCACGCGTCGAACGTCTGCGCGAAGCATTCGCGAACGCGAACGTTTCGGTGCAGGTGCCGGAGAGCATCCAGCATTCGATCTGGACGAAGTTCCTCTTCATCGCGCCGTTCAGCGCCATCGGCGCGATCACGCGCGTGCCGGTCGGCGTGTGGCGCTCGATGCCGGACGTGCGGCTCATCGCCGACGGCCTGTTGCGCGAGCTCGCCGCGCTCGCCCTCGCGCGCGGCGTCGACCTCGGCGCCGAGGCCGTCGCGCGAACATGGGAGCGCTACGACGCGATGGCTCCCCTCTCGACCGCCTCGATGCAACGCGACGTGATGGAAGGAAAGCCGTCGGAGCTCGACGCGCAGCTCGGTGTAATCGTCCGTCTGGCGCGCGAAAGCGGAGTCGCGGTGCCGATGACGTCGTTCGTCTACAACTGTCTGCTGCCGCAGGAGCAGCTCGCACGCCGGTGAGCGCGATGCGCTCCGCACCCGTCGTAGTACCATCCCGCGCATGACGCAGGCGCCTACCGAAACGGCGGTGCATCCCGCGATCGCCGAGGCCAGACGCGTGCTGGAAGTCGAAGCGGCGGCGATCCTCGGCCTCGTCGATCATCTCGACGACAGCTTCGTCGGCGCCGTCGAAATGATCGCCACGTCCAACGTGCGGGTCGTGACGATGGGCGTCGGCAAGTCGGGGATCATCTGCAAGAAGATCAGCGCGACGCTCGCATCGACCGGCACGCCTTCCTTCTTCATGCATCCGACCGAAGCGTTCCACGGCGACCTCGGAATGCTCGTGCGCGGCGACATCGTCCTCGCGATCTCCAACTCCGGCGAGACCGAAGAGCTCGTGCGCGTCCTGCCGAGCATCAAACGGCTCGGCGCGGAGCTCATCGCCATCACCGGCAATCCCGCCTCGACGATCGCGCGCGCCGCCGACCGGCATCTCAACGCCTCGATCTCGCGCGAAGCATGTCCGCTCGGACTCGCGCCGACCGCCTCGACCACCGCGACGCTCGCACTCGGCGACGCACTCGCGATGGCGCTCCTCGTGCGGCGCGGATTCAAGGAAGAAGACTTCGGCTTCCTCCATCCCGGCGGCAAGCTCGGGAAGCGCTTCCTCCGCGTGCACGAGCTGATGCACAAGGGCGACGACCTGCCGCTCGTGCGCAGCGAGACCATCATGCGCGACGTCATTTACGAGATGTCGAAGAAAGGCTTCGGCATCGCGGCCGTGGCGACGAACGACGGCGAAATGCTCGGCGTCATCTCAGACGGCGACCTCCGCCGGTTGCTCGAGCACGACGAGCAGGTGTTGCGCAGAACCGCCGGCGAATCGATGAAAGCGAATCCGATCACCATCGCCGGAAACGAACTCGCATCCGCGGCACTGCAACTGATGGAAGAGCGGAAGATCACGTCGCTTTTTGTTGTCAGCGACGACCGCCGCGTCGAAGGTATCATTCACATCCACGATCTCTGGGGGCTCGAGCTGTTCTGATGGATGACAAAGTCGTACTGAGGTTTCGCGATGGACGCACCGAGCGGGCGATGCTCGATCCGATCGATCCCGCGCGCGAAGTGCTGAACGTCCGCCGAGAGGAAGGCAGCGTCGAAGAGATCCCGTTCTCCGAACTCAAAGCAGTGTTCTATCCCCGCACCGTCGAAGAAGACGCGCTCGAGCCCGCGTCCGGTTTGCCGATCGCCGTCGAATTCAACGACCAGGAAGTGATCCGCGGAACGGCGCTCTACAACCCCGAGCGCAACGGCTTCTTTCTCTTCCCCACCGACCGGAGCAAAAACGACCGCATCTTTGTTGTCAACTCGGCGATCGTTTCGATCGAAGTCGGCTAGCAGCACAGCCGGCGCACCGATTTCCGGCAAAGCCTCCGGCGCGCCGGTTGCTCAAGGGGACATGTCATGAAGAGAGCTGCATTTACAGTGATCACACTGCTCGCGCTCGCCGCGAGTGTTGCTGCAGCGCCGATCGAGCTCGATCGCGCCGCCGCCGCGATGAACGGCATGGAGGCGAGCTTCACGCATCGCTTCACCGCCAAAGGATTCAAGAACAGCCAGGTCGAAAGCGGTTCGGTCATTTTCGGCAGCCTTCCGGCGATGCGGTGGAGCTACAGCAAACCGGAACAGAAGCTGTTCGTGTTCGACGGCGCGAGCTCCTGGTTCTACGTGCCGGCCGATAAGCAGGTGACCGTCGGCCGCGTGACCGACGCACGGAAACGCGAGCTTCCGTTTCTCCTCCTCGGCGACGCCGCCGCGCGCGACAAGTACTTCGTCGTCAAGCAGCAGAACCGCGGCGGCAACGTCGTCACCACGCTGCAGCCGCGCGACAAAAAAGCGCTGGTGCGCGCCGTCACCGTCACGATCGCGCCGTCCACGCACCTCATCTCGCGCATCGATTACACCGACCGCGACGGCAACTCCACCTCGTTCGAATTCTCGGGATATCATCGCCGCGCCGCGTCGGCCGATACGTTCAAGTTCGTACCGCCGGCGGGAGTCCAGGTAGTTCGCGCCGACTGACCCGATGTTGCCGGTTGTCGGTGATCAGTTGCCCGCGATCCCGCCTGGCACCACTCACAGACAACCGACAACTGACAACCGACAACACGCCATGGCAAACGAGTTCTCATTCGACGTCGTCTCGAAGACCGACATGCAGGAAGTCACGAACGCTGTGCTCCAGGCACAGAAGGAGCTCGCGCAGCGCTTCGATTTCAAAGGAAGCCAGAGCTCGATCGAGCTTTCGGGCGAAGAGCTGATCCTCACCAGCGATGACGAGGGAAAGCTCGTCAGCGTGAAAGACATCCTCGAATCGAAGCTCGTGAAACGGAAGGTCTCGCTGAAGGCCCTCGACTACGGAAAACTCGAGCAGGCGACCGGCGGCACGGTGCGGCAGCGGACGAAGATCGTGCAGGGCATCGAGATCGAGAAAGCGAAGGCGATCGTGAAAACGATCAAGGACGCGAAGGTCAAAGTGCAGGCGTCGATTCAGGCCGATCAGGTGCGTGTCGTCGGCCGCAGCAAAGACGATCTGCAGCGCGCGATGTCGCTGGTGAAAGAAACCGACTACGGCATCCCCCTCCAGTTCACCAACTACCGCGGTTGAGCTATCCTTCGCCCCGTGACCGCGCCTCGCACTCTTCCTGGACAAACGGCTTACGCCGAGCGTGTCCTCGACCTCGTCGCTCCGAAGCTGGAGCTGGTCGAAGAGGAGCTGCGCGAGAACTTCCGCTCGAAGATCTCGACGATCCGCGACGTCGGTGAGCACATCCTCGGCGGCGGCGGAAAACGGCTGCGCCCTGCCCTGCTCCTGCTCGTGTCGCGCATGCTGCGCTACGACGGCCATCGCGATGTGATCTACGGCGCGGTCGTGGAGTTCATCCATACCGCGACGCTCGTGCACGACGACATCATCGACGAGGCCGACGTACGCCGAGGCCGCACCTCGGTGAACTACGGCTGGGGCAACAACCTGACCGTGCTGGTCGGCGATTACATCTTCATGCATTCGATGCACATGGCGCTGAAGGAGGGGAATCTCGACGTTCTCCGCCTGCTCTCCGACGCGACCATCAAGATGATCGAGGGCGAGATTCTCGGCACCGAGCGAAACGGCCGCGCCGAGCTCACCGCCGACGAGTATTTCGAGATCGTCGCGCGCAAGACCGCGGCGCTGTTCGGGGCGACGTGCCGCATTCCGGCGTATCTCGTCGATCTCCCCGAATCGAGTGCGATTGCTCTCTTCAACTACGGCTACAACCTCGGCGTCTGCTTTCAGCTCATCGACG
>DASVUA010000006.1:0-4855 GCA_036387295.1 Thermoanaerobaculia bacterium
TGCCGGCGTACCTCATCGCGCTGGCGGTCGGACGGCTCGAGTTCCGCGAGCTCGATGAGCGCACCGGCGTCTACGCGGAGCCGGAGCTGATCGAGGACGCCGCGTGGGAAATGCAGTACCTGCCGGCGATGGTCGACGCGGCCGAAGATCTGGCCGGCACGTTCCCCTTCTCGCGCCACGATCTCGTCTTCATGCCGCCCGACTTCGTGGCCGGCGGCATGGAGCATCCGATGGCGAACTTCATCACGCCGGGGGTGATCACCGGCGTGCGCCCGCAGCTTCCGCAGCCGAGCACACTGATCGCGCACGAGCTCGCACATTCGTGGTCCGGCGATTCGACGACGCTCGCGACGTGGAACGACGTCTGGCTGAATGAAGGCATCACCTCGTATCTCACGGTGCGATTCATCGAAGCGCTGGCCGGCGCCGATGCCGCGAACCTTCTCTGGTGGACCGACCGGCGGAACTACTCCGGTTACCTGAGCTCGGCCCCGCCGCCCGACACGATCCTGCATCGCGAGGTGCCGTATCCCGGCTACGGGTTCAGCACGACCAGCTACACGAAGGGCGAGCTGTTCATCAAGACGCTCGAAGATCGGATCGGCCGCGATGAGTTCGACCGCTTCATCTGGCGCTACTTCCGAACGTTCGCGTACCGGTGGGTGGACGACACGACGTTCATCGCGTTTCTGCGCGCCGATGCGTTGAGCGGCAAGCCGGAGCTCGAACAGAGCCTGCAGCTCGAACAGTGGCTGTACCAGCCGGGCCTTCCTTCGAATCTCACCGCGCCGACGACGTCGGTTCTCGACGAGCGCGCAAAACAGCGCGCGGCCGCGTTCTCCGCCGGCACGCCGCTCTCGCAGCTCGCGCCTGCGACCTGGACGCCGACCGACATCACTCTGTTTCTGCAGTACGCGGTTCTCGGCTCGCGCATCGCCGAAGTCGACGCGGGCCTCGGCCTGAGCGGACATCCCGCGCCGCCGACGGCCTGGCTCACCGCTTCGATCCGCGCGAATTACGCGCCCGGTATCGCCGCCGCCGAGCGGCTTGCCGCACGGCCCGGTCCACGTTCGCGCCTCATCACGATTTACCGCACATTGAACGAAACGTCCGCCGGCCGCACCCGCGCACTGGCGCTCTTCGCACAGCACCGTGCGGTGTACGACCTGACGACCGAGAACGCGATCGCCGCGATTCTCGGCCTGCAGCCGGTGGCAGGCAGCATCGCGGAAGCGGCCTAATCCCGCTTCTCCCGCCCCCCGTCATCCTGAGCGCCAGCGAAGGATCTCGGCGGCGACGACCGTAGCGACATGCGGCGGTCGTCGCATTTTGAGATCCTTCGCTTCGCTCAGGATGACGGGGCGGCGCGGGGGGACGTGCACCTGACATTCGTCAGCTGACAAGATCGGTTCGCGCTACTACTCTCTTCGCATGGACGAGAGTTTCAAGTTTCGCCTGCGCGGGCGCGAGGTTTCGCGGGTCGAGGCGTTCAGTGACGTCGTGTTCGGCTTCGCGTTGACGCTCATCGTCGTCTCGCTCGAGGTGCCGACGCATTTCGAAGATCTGATGAAGATGATGCGCGGCTTTCCGGCGTTCGCGATCTGCTTCGCGATGCTGACCTGGCTGTGGCACGTGCACCACACGTTCTTCCGCCGTTACGCGCTGAACGACGAGATCACGATCACGCTCAATACCGTGCTGCTGTTTCTCGTGCTGTTCTACACCTACCCGCTCAAGTTCATGTTCTCCATCCTGACGGGACAGATCCGCGACACGTCGGTCAGTGCGCCCACGCTCTTCGTCATTTACGGCCTCGGGTTCGCCGGGATTTTTGCGGTCTATGTGCTGATGTATCTGCACGCGTACCGCAAGCGCGACGAGCTGGAGTTGAATGCGTTCGAGCTGCACGACACGAAGACGGCGATGATCATGTTCACGTCTTACGTGGGGCTCGGCACGCTCTCGGCGATTCTCGGAGCAACGCTGACCGGCTTCGCGTTGAACTTCGCCGGCTGGGTTTACTTTCTACTCGGCCCTGTCTCCGCGACGATCGGATTCCGGCGCGGCGCTCAGCGCCACAAGCTCCAGGTGGCGTATGCCCAGACCGCGCCGAACACGATGCAGACGGACGCGGTTGCGAACGTCGCCGCCGTCGCGCCGAGGTGATCGGCGGCGAGGCCGGCGCCGAGTCCTGAGAACGCCATCGTCAGCGTGACCAGCCCGTAATCGGCGGAAAAAACGCGGCCGCGGATGTGATCGGGCGTTTCGCGTTGCAGGCCGTAGGTCGAGAGCTGCCACGCCGCACCGCCGCCGAGGTGCGCGAAAAGGATCGCCGCGAACCCGGCCGCGAGCGTGGTCGAGACGGCGAGCAGCGCATACCCGACGCCGAACGCGAGGACGCAGTACGCAATCGCGCGATACCGTCCGTCGTCAGTGCGCACCGCGGCGCGCAGCAGAAACGGCCCGAGCAGCGCACCGATGCCGCGCGCGGCGAACAGCAGTCCGATGCCCCACGCGCCGGCGCGAAAAACATCGCGGCCGAACACGCTCAGCATCGCCACGACGCCGCCGCCCAGGCCGTAGCCGCTCTTCACGGTCAGGAGGCCGAGCACGCGCGGTTGCGAACGCGCGAACCGGAACGTCTCGCGCATCGAATCGAGAAACGGCGGATGCGCGTACTGCGCGTCACGTTCTTCGGAGAAGCGGCCGCGCATCCGCGCGAGCAGCAGCGCCGAAACCGCGAAGCTCACCGCGTCGGCGACGAACGACGTGTTGCGCCCGAACATCGTCGTCACCGCGCCGCCGAGCGCCGCACCCGCGGTGAGCATGGTCCCCCACGTCGATCCCATGAGCACATTCGCCGTGGCCAGATCCTCGGCAGGGACGATGTTCGGCAGCGCCGCCTGCGAGGCGGGCTCGAAATACGCGGAGCCGACCGCGATCAGAAACACCCCGGCGTACGCGAACGGCAACAAGGCCGGCGTGGTCGCGAGCAGCGGCAGCAGGCACGCCGCGATGCGCAGCAGATCGACCGCGATCATCAGCTTGCGCCGGTCGATGCGGTCGATCAGATGCCCGGCGTGCGGCGTGAACAGGAAAATCGGAAGCGTCTGAAACAGCAGCACCAGCGAGGCGAGCGTCGCGGAGCCGGTGAGCTGCAATACGAGATCGAGCAGCGCGACCGTGAGAAACCAGTCGCCGCCGAGCGAGATCAGCGTCGCAAAGTAGAGCAGCCGGAAATCGCGGTTCTCGCGAAGCAGTCGCCAGTACATCGCGCGGCGAGTCTATCGCGCGCCTGCGGGAACGCTTCGTCTGGTGGAGCGGCGGGCTCTTAGCCCGCCGAGCATGAACGGCGGGCCAAGAGCCCGCCGCTCCACGAACGACGTGCGTTTCTCACGTTCGCAACTACCCGTCCGCGGGAATCGGATGGCCTGCCGCGCCGGCCCGTTCGTACACCAGGAAGGTGTAGGGATGATCGTTCTTCTCGTCTGCTTCGTAGTGCTCCGAGTCGATGAGGCGCCACTCGGTGACGTCGTCGAATTCGGGGAAAAACGTGTCGCCTTCGACCTCGGCGTGAATGCGCGTGAGTTGCATCCGGTCGGCGAGATGGAGCGCCTGCGTGTAGATCTCCGCGCCGCCGTTGATGAACGCTTCGCTCTCCCCCGCCGCCTCGGCCACACGCAGCGCTTCGTCGAGGGAATGGACGACGATCACGCCGTCCGCGCGATACGCGGTGTCGCGCGTGATGACGACCGTCGTGCGTCCGGGCAGCGGCCTCCCGACCGACTCGTACGTCTTTCGTCCGGTGATGAGGTGATGCCCCATCGTCAGCGACTTGTAGCGCTTCAGGTCAGCGCGCTGGCACCACGGCACCTGGTTGTTCCGGCCGATGACGTTGTTGGTCGACAGCGCTGCGATGAGCGTGATCTTCATACGGCGATCGGCGCTTTGATGGCCGGATGCGGATCGTAATTCTCCAGCGTGAAGTCGCTGAATTTGAAGTCGAAGATCGAACGGACGGCGGGGTTGAGGCGCATGGTCGGCAAGGGGCGCGGCTCGCGCGTGAGCTGCTCGCGCGCCTGCTCGAGATGATTCGAATAGAGATGCGCGTCGCCGAGTGTGTGGATGAATTCGCCCGGCTCGAGATCGCACACCTGCGCGACCATCATCGTCAGCAGCGCATACGACGCGATGTTGAACGGCACGCCGAGAAAAATGTCCGCGCTGCGCTGGTACATCTGGCAGGAGAGTTTGCCGTTCGCGACGTAGAACTGAAACAGCGCGTGGCACGGCTGCAGCGCCATCTTGTCGAGATCGCCGACGTTCCACGCGCTGACGAGCAGCCGGCGCGAATCGGGATTGCGGCGGATCTGCTCGATGACGTTCGTGATCTGGTCGATGTGCCGCCCGTCGGCCGCCGGCCAGGAGCGCCATTGATAGCCGTAGACGGGGCCGAGCTCGCCGTTCGCGTCCGCCCATTCATCCCAGATCGTGACCTTGTTCTCGTTGAGAAAGCGCACGTTCGTGTCGCCGGCGAGAAACCAGAGCAGTTCGTAGATGATCGAGCGAAGGTGCAGTTTCTTCGTCGTCAGCAATGGAAACCCAGCCGCGAGATCGAACCGCAACTGATGCCCGAAGATGCTGTACGTCCCGGTCCCCGTGCGGTCCGATTTCTCCGTCCCCTGCTCGAGGACCGTGCGAACGAGTGAGAGGTATTGCTGCATGCGGCGATTGTATCGCCGCGTTGTCGGTTGTCGGTTGTCGGTTGTCCGTTACCCGTTGCCCGTTGCCCGTGCCTCGTTTCCCGTTGCTCGTTGTTCGTTTGGTGGAGCGGCGGGCTTTAGCCCGCCGGACG
>DASVUA010000007.1:0-3969 GCA_036387295.1 Thermoanaerobaculia bacterium
CGTTCAAAGACTTTTCCACGACTGGCGATCCGCGGAACGCTGACAAAACGGTGGAAGGGGAGATCGTGTTTGGCGGCTACGGCGTCACCGCGCCGGGCCAAAAATACGACGACTACGCCACCATCGACGCGAAGGGAAAAATAGTCGCGCTGTTCAGTGGCGCTCCGGCGCCGTTTCCGAATGCCGTGCGCGCGCATCACGCGTCGACGCCGGTGAAGTTCGCGAATGCCGCGCGCCACGGCGCCGTCGGCATCATCTATCTCATCAGCCCCGCGCAGGCCTCGCGCATGTCGTGGGACATCATCGCGAGTCATGCGAAATCAGGTGCGATGCAGTGGGCCGATGCCGACGGCGCGCCGCACGGCGTTCCCCCTTCCGTCAGCACGAGCATCGGCCTCAATCTCGAAACCACGCGGCTCCTGCTCGGGCGCCAGGCGAATTCGATCTTCGACTCGATCGAGCGCGGCAATCTCCGCAGCCGCTCCCTCGGCTATCGCGCGCGGATTCACCTCGTCAGCACGCACGAGAGAAAACAGAGCCCGAACGTCGTCGGCCTGCTGCGCGGCTCCGATCCGCGGCTGCGCGACGAATACGTCGTCTACACCTCGCACCTCGATCACATCGGCGTCACCGCGCCCGTCGATGGCGACGCCATCAACAATGGCGCGTTCGACAACGCCTCCGGCATCGCCGCAATGCTCGAGATCGCGCGTGCGCTTGCGGCAGCGAAACCGCGCCGCTCGATTCTCTTCATCGCCACCACGGCCGAAGAGCATGGGATGAAAGGGGCGGACTACTTCGCCAACAATCCGACCGTTCCGATCGGCGACATCGTCGCGAACATCAACATCGACATGCTCGTGATGACGCACGCGATGCGCGATCTCCTGCCGTTCGGCGCGGAGACGAGCGACCTCGGCGACGTCGCGCGCAGCGTCGCGCGGCAGATGAAGATCCGGCTCGCGGACGATCCGTTCCCCGAGGAGATGATCTTCGTGCGCAGCGACCAGATCGCGTTCGTCCGGCAGGGTGTGCCGGCGATTTACGTCGGACCTGGATTCGATGCGGCCGCACCCGACGTGAACGGCGAGCGCGAATACGCCGACTGGCTGCGCACGCGCTATCACTCCCCCAAAGACGATCTCGAACAGCCGATCGACTGGTCTGCAGCGCTGCTGCTCACCGAGTTCGACTACCGCGTCGGCCTGACGGTCGCGAACGGCGACGAACGCCCGCGCTGGAAACGGGGAGATTTCTTCGGGGAAACATACGGGAGACGATAGAAACGGGCATTGGGCGTTAGGCGTTTGGGGTGTTTTGCGATGAGGCGAAGTACCCCAAACGCCTGACGCCCAAAGCCCAACGCCCAGCCCGCGAAGCCCGACGTCATCTGCCGTACTCGCTCGCGTCCCCATGATGTGATATTCACGCCCGCGCAGTACCAGTACCTTGGAGACACCATGACGATGACTGCTGAAGAGCGCCAGGTCGATGTCGTCGACCGCCTGGCGGCCGAAGCTCGGAAACGAGTTCCCGCGGAGCACGCGGAGAGCGCCGAGCATTTCGTGCGCCGTTACTTTGCGCACGTTGCACCCGACGACGTGATCTACACCTCCTTCGACACACTCCTCGGCGGCGCGCTGTCGCTGTGGGAGTACGGCGCGCACCGCGTACCAGGCGTGCCGAGCATCCGCCTCTTCAACCCCGCGCAGGAAAAGAACGGCTGGGGCCTCGAGCACACGGTCATCGAGATCGTGAACGACGACATGCCGTTCCTCGTCGACTCCGTGAGCGCCGAGATCAACCGCCGCGATCGCAAGATCCACCTCCTGCTCCACCCGATCATCCGCACGCGCCGCGACCAGCAGGGCACCCGCATCGAGATCACCGACACGCTCGCCGCGCCGGCCGACGCGGTGGTCGAGTCGTACATGCACGTGGAGATCGATCAGGAGACGCAGCCGGAAGAGCTCGAAGCCATCCGTGCTTCGCTCGAGAACATCCTGCGCGAGGTGCGTCTCTCCGTCGCCGACTGGCGCACCATGCGCGAACGGCTGCGCGCCGACGTCGAGGAGCTCGAGACGGCGAAGCTGCCGATGCCGCAGGAAGAGGTCGACGAAGCGAAGGCCTTCCTCCGCTGGCTCGACCACGGCAACTTCATCTTCCTCGGGCACCGCCGCTACACGTTCGAAACGCGCGACGGCGAAGACTTTCTGATGCCGCAGCCGGAGAGCGGCCTCGGGATTCTTCGCGACATCCGCGAGTCGTCAGTCGAGCGCGCCGCGCAGCCGCTGTCGGCCGAGTTCAGCGCCTACGCGCGGCGCAAAGATCTCATCATCATCACGAAGGCGAACAGCCGCAGCGTCATTCATCGCCCCGTGCCGATGGACCGCATCGGCATCAAGCGTTACGACGATCAGGGGAACCTGATCAGCGAAGATCGCTTCCTCGGCCTCTTCACCTCGGCGGCGTACAACCGCAGCGTGCGCGACATTCCGATGCTGCGCCTCAAAGCGACGCGCACGCTCGATCGCGCCGGGCTCGATCCGCACTCGCATAACGGCAAGGCGCTGGTCGACATCCTCGAGACGTTCCCGCGCGACGAATTTTTTCAGGTCACCGACAACGAGCTGTTCGAGATCGCACGCGGCGTGCTGCTGTTGCAGGAGCGCCAGCGCGTTGCCGTCTTCACGCGCACGGACGTCTTCGAGCGCTTCGTCTCGTGCTACGTCTTCGTGCCGCGCGACCGGTACACCGCCGAGTTCAAGGAGCGCGCGCGGCAGGTGCTCGAAGAAGCGTTCAATGGACGCGACACCGAGGTGTACGACCACATCACCACCTCCGCGCTCGCGCGCGGGTTGTTCATCGTCCGCACGACACCGGGACAACTGCCCGAGGTCGACATTCGCCGCCTCGAAGCGATCATCGGAGAAGTCGCGCGCACGTGGGGCGACCGGCTGCTCGACGCGCTCTGCTCGACGCACGGCGAAGAAGTCGGCATCGACCTCCATCACCGCTACAAGCGGGCGTTTCCGATGGCGTACGCGGAACGCTTCACCGCCGAGGCCGCGCTGTACGACATCGGCCACGTCGAGCATGTGCTGGCGACCGGCGAGCTCGTCGTCGATCTCTATCGTCATCGCACGGACCAGCGCCAGTTCCACTGCAAAATCATTCACTCCGGGCCGCCGGTGCCGCTCTCCGAGATCATGCCGCGGCTCGAGAACATGGGCCTCAAAGTCCTGGCCGAGGTGCCGTACGAAGTGATGCCGCTCGGCGGGAGGGAAGTGGTTCGCATCCGCGACTTCAGCCTCGACGCCGAAGGAATGCAGGACGATCTCACGCCGATCAAGGAAAAGTTCCAGGACGCGTTCATCCGCGTCTGGACGCGTCAGGCGGAGAACGACGGCTTCAATCGTCTGGTGCTCGGCGCGGAGCTCGAGTGGGACGAAGTCGTGATCCTGCGCGCGTACGCAAAGTACCTGCGCCAGGTCGGCGTCACGCTGACCGAAGGCTACATTCAGCAGACGCTCGCCAAGCATCCGCAGATCACGCGCAACATCATTCAGCTCTTCAGGAACTACTTCGATCCGGCGATCGGTGAAGCAGGCCTCGGCCGCAAAGGGGCCTCGCTCGGCATCCGTTCTCAGGTCGAGGACGCGCTCGAGCGCGTCACGAATCCTGACGAAGATCGCATCCTGCGGCTGTACGTCAGCCTCATCGAAGCGACGCTGCGTACGAACTACTTCCAGCGCGATGAGAACGGCCAGCGCAAGCTGTACGTCTCGTTCAAGCTCGACTCGCAGAACGTTCCCGAGCTGCCGCTGCCGCGTCCGATGTACGAGATCTTCGTGTACGCGCCTTGGATGGAAGGCATCCATCTGCGCGGCGGCAAAGTTGCGCGCGGCGGCATCCGCTGGTCCGATCGCCGCGAAGATTTCCGTTTCGAGATCCTCGGCCTGATGAAGG
>DASVUA010000008.1:0-15991 GCA_036387295.1 Thermoanaerobaculia bacterium
CGCCGCGCTCCTGCACGCGTTCGAGGATGGTGTCTGGTGGGTCTCGCTCGCCCCGGTTCGCGACCCGCATCTCGTGGTCGCCGAGATCGCGGCGGTGTTCGGCGTACACGAAGGCGGCACGTCTCAGGTCGAAGCGCTGACCGAGTATCTGCGCGGCAAAGAGATGCTGCTGGTGCTCGACAATCTCGAACAGGTGCCCGACGCCGCGGCCACGATCGCCGGCCTCCTCGCGGCGGCGCCGCGCGTGAAAGCACTCGTCACCAGCCGTTCGCCGTTGCGCATCGGCGGCGAGCGCGAATACGCGGTGCCGCCGCTCACCACTCCCCCGCTCGACCTGCCGCTGGCGCCCGAAGCGCTGCACGCCTATGGTGCGGTCGCGTTGTTCGTCGAACGAGCGTCTTCGATGAAGAGCGATTTTCGCCTGACCGCGGAGAACGCCGCCGCGGTCGCGGAGCTCTGCGTCCGTCTCGACGGCTTGCCGCTCGCGATCGAGCTGGCGGCCGCGCGCATCAAGGTACTGCCGCCGCAGGCGATGCTGTCGCGCGCCGGGAACCGCCTGAAACTCCTCAGCGGCGGCTCGCGCGATCTGCCGGAGCGTCAGCAGACGATGCGCGCCGCGCTTTCGTGGGGCTACAACCTGCTCGACGCCGCCGAGCAGGAGTTGTTCGCGACGCTGTCCGTGTTCCGCGGCGGCTTCACGCTGGAACAGGCCGAGCGCCTGATCGACGCTGATGCGCTGGACGGGATCGGCTCGCTGATCGACAAGGCCTTCCTCCGCCGCGATGCCGCCTCGCGCGAAGACGCTCCGCGCTTCACGATGCTCGAGACGATTCGCGAGTACGGACTCGAATGCCTCGCCGGGCAGCAGCGTGACACGGCCGTGCGCCGCGCGCACGCACAGCTCATGGCCGCGATGGCGGAAGAAAACGAGCTCGATGTGGAACGGCTGGCGCGGGACGCGGACAATTTCCGCGCCGCGATCGACTGGACCGCAACGACTGGCGATGCAGAGCTGGCGCTGCGGCTCGGTGCGGCGCTCTGGTGGTCGTGGTATGTGCGCGGTCAGTACGCGAACGGGCGCCACGCGCTCGAAACGATTCTGCAGGTGCCGGGCGGCGATGAGGTCGCGGTGCGTGCGAAAGCGATGACCGGCGCGGGGGCGATGGCGTTCCTGCAGTGCGATTACGAACGTGCGATCGCGTCGCTCGACGCGAGCATCGTGCTGTCGCGCAAGCACGAAGATCCGGTGAGTCTCGCGCATGCGCTGCAATTCCGCGGGTCGATTGCGCGCGAGCGCGGCGAGTACGAGCACGCCATCGATCTGCACCTGCTGTCGCGGACGCTGTGGGCGGAGCTCGAAGACCGCGCCAATGAAGGACGCTCGCTCAATTACGTCGGCTTCGCGGCGTGGCTGAGCTGCGATTTCGCACGGACGGCCGAGCTGTGTGAGGCGACATTGCAGTTGTTTCGCGAGCGGCAGGAAACAGAAGGCGTGTCGTGGTCGCTGCTCAATCTCGCGGCCGTGTCGCTGTACACCGGAAACCTCGACCGCGCCGGCGAGCGCCTGGAGGAATGCCTGTCATGGTCGCGCTCCGGCGGCTTCACCGAGGGAATCGCCTGGTCGCTGAATCTCCTCGGCCTGGTCGCGCGTGTGCGCGGCGAATTCGATCAGGCAGAGACGATGCTCGCCGATTCATTACGCCTGCACTGGGAGCTCGGCGACCGCTGGCGCAGCGCCTCCGTCCTCGAAGCCCTCGGCGGCCTTCGCCGCGACCCCCGCCTCCTCGGCGCCGCCAAATCCCTCCGCACCCGCCTCGGCACCCCCGTCCCCCCAGTAGAACGCCCACAATACGACCACGACACCGCCACAGTAGGCGTAACGCCCATCGACATCACCGCTGCGGTGAAACTGGTGCTGTAGCGACGATTGTTTGGAGTGACGGCAAAGGTGCCGCCGCACTCCAAACCGAAGTACATGCATTGCGAGTGCGGACCGTTCACCACGGCTCCCGCCTCGGGTTTATGGCGAAAAGCGCGTTCAGTTTGGAGTGCGGCGACGCCAGTCGCCGCTTTCACTCGCGGCAGCGTCAGCTGCCGCACCCGCGCAAACAAGCGGAGGCTGCCGTCGCCGGAAGGAACAGCGGCGACTAAGGTGCCGCGGCATCGAAAGCGGCGGCTCTGCCGCCGCACTCCATACCGAAGTTCATGCGTTGCGAGTGCAGGAATGTTCACCGCGCTTCGTCTCGGATTATGGCGCGCCCTCTCGAGCGAAAAGCGCGTTCAGTTTGGAGTGCGGCGACGCCAGTCGCCGCTTTCACTCGCGGCAGCGTTAGCTGCCGCAGTCGCGCAAACAAGCGGCGGCTGCCGCCTCCGTGAGTAACAGCGGCGACTCGCGTCGCCGCATCCCACATAACCGGTTCTTGTTAGGCTAACGGCCTGATCGGATCTGTTCCAGCGTTGATTTGTGGCGTAAGAGCGGTTGGATTTCGTCTACGGGGAATTTGTCGGGGTATAGGCGGGCGAGGGCTTTTGCGATCGTGATGCCGAGGTCGACGGAACGGAGCGCGCGGCGATCGGTGATGCGGATGGTCACGCCGCCGCATTCTTCACCTTTATGGATGCTCGTGGTCGGCGTGAACCGTACCGGCGCCAATTGCACGCCCGGCACGTTCACTTCAGCGGCGAGACGCACACCATCGATGTACGGGGCGCCGAGAATTTCGAATGGCGTTGCGGTGCCGCGTCCGACGGAGATTGCACGCTCCAGGAGTCCAATGCCGGGATAGAGCGCCGCGGCGTTGAGCGAGCGCATGTTTGGTGAGGTATTGACCCAGGGCAGGCCTGCCTCGTCCTGCCATTGCTCGCGTTTCCAGCCCTGCACCGGAATCACAGTCAGATCCACGTTGATGGGACGTTCCGCGCGGAACTGTTGTGCGAGCTCGCCGACGGTTTTTCCATGGCGAATCGGCAACGGGTGCCATCCGACGAAATCCATCTTCCCTTCGAGTAACGGACCCTCCACCACGTCGCCGCCAATCGGATTGACGCGGTCGAGCACAATGAATTTCAGTTTCGCGTCGGCCGCCGCTTCCATGGCCAGTCCCATTGTGGAAATGTACGTATAGAAGCGGGTTCCGATGTCCTGAATGTCGAAGACGAGCGCGTCGAGATTTGCGAGCTGCTCGGGGGACGGTTTGCGCCGTTCATTGTAGAGACTGTAGACCGGAATTCCATGGTAGCGCTCGTCAGCGACGCGCTCATGGTCTTCCGTGCCGCGCAGTCCGTGCTCGGGCGTGAAGATCGCGGCGAGCGTCACGCCGGGTGCGCTCCGCAATAAATCGACCGTCGGATTTCCGGTGCGATCGATTCCTGTGTGATTCGTGATCAGGCCGAGGCGCATTCCGGCCAGCGCGCTGTAGCCACTGGCCGCGACGACGTCGATGCCGTTCTGGGCGTCACCGCCAGCAACGAGGCTCACACGCCGCTCCGGCGGAGTGAATGTCACATCGTCAATGGCCTCGGCCACGAGCGTGCCGAGACGGCGCTGCAGCGCGACCACGCTCCCCTTGCCGTCGGGATGCACGCGATTCGAGAGGAAAACGTAAAACGTCCGCGAAGAGGGATCGATCCAGAGAAACCCGCCCGTCCATCCCGTATGGCCGAACGAGCCTTCCGGAAAAAGATCGCCGCGCGGACGGCTGAATGCCGAGTTGATGTCGAAGCCGCCGGCGCGATGAATGGCGACTTCCGGAGGCGAGACGACCTGCGTCATCGCGGCAGGAAACCGGTCGCCGCGCAGAATTGCCCGTGCGAACTTCGCGAGATCGCCGACGGTCGTGAACATCCCCGCATGGCCCGCAACGCCGCCCATGCGCCGCGCGGTCGGGTCGTGCACGAGGCCGCGCAGACCTCCTTCGGTCGGCGCGATGCGTGCGCTTCGCGCGGGGCGGAAACTCGTGTCGCGCATGCCGAGCGGCAGGAACACGTTTTTGCGTGCGAAGACGTCGAGCGGCTCTCCGGAAACGCGGCGCACGATCTCGCCGAGGAGGATGTAGTTGATGTCCGAGTAGCGGAAGATCGCGCCGGGGCGATTTCGCGGACGTTCCGCGGCCGCGCGCCGCACCCCCTCTGCGTACCCCGACCAATCGACGCCATCGATGCCCGGCCGGAGCCCCGAGGTGTGCGTGAGGAGATGCCGCACCGTCACCGAGGGATCGGTGAACTCCGGCAGGACGCTCTGAACCGGCGCATCGAGCTGCAGCTTTCCACGCTCGATCAGCAGCCAGATCGAAGGAGCCGTAGCGACCGCTTTCGTCAGCGAAGCGGCGTCATAGATCGTGTCGGTAGTCGCCGCTTCAACGCGCGGCAGAAGGGCGCGTTTTCCGTACGCGCGGAGGTAATCCTCGCCGTCGCGCTCGATGAGCAGCACGCCGCCCGGGATCTTGTGCTCGGCGATCGCATCGCGGACCGTGACGTCGATTTCCTCGAGCTTGTAATCGCGAAACGAGGCGCCCGTGAAAAGGAGGAGCGAAAGGAGTGCGAAGACGACGCGCATGACCCGAAGCATGATGTCACGGGACGTACAATGCGGCGCGAATGGAACGGTCCGAGCTGATCCCCAGCACCCATCGCGCGGAACGGATGTTTCTCCTCGAGCTCCTCGCCGGGAATGCTCGCGATTTCGACCTCGATGCAGCGGCATTTCTCGCGATCACGCCGCAGAAGCTCCTCCCGTTCGTCGCGGCGCAACTGCACGGCCGGAAAGCGCCGCAGACGCTGACCGACAGCCTTCGTGCCGCATCGCGTGCGAGCGCGCTGCGCGAATTGCGCAGAGGCGCCGAACTGCAGCGCATCGATGCAGCCCTTTCGGCTGCAGGCGTTCGCTTTCTCGTGCTCAAAGGGCCGGTGCTCGCCGCGACCGTTTATCCGAGTCGCGCCTCGCGGACGATGACCGACCTCGACCTCCTCGTCTCCGAGGAAGCACTCCCGCGTGCGACCGAGGCGCTGCTGGACGCCGGGTATGAGTTCCCGCTGCAGTTCGCGGGAGCGGTTTCCGCCGCAGGTGACATTCCGCCGCTCATCTACAGAGAGCCCGGCGGGCCGAGCATCGAGCTGCATACGATGCTCGAGTCGTTGCCGGACGAACGGAACGCGTTCGAGCGGATGTGGCCGGGCGCACGCAGAGTGGACGTCGGCCACGGATTGGCGCTGATGACGCTCGATCGCGCCGAATTCTTCGCGCATGTCGTCACGCATGTCTCGAAGCACCATCGGTTCGAAAACGAACTGCGATCGCTGCTCGACGTGGCGCTGCTGCTTCGCAGTGACGAGGCGGCGTTCGACATGAGCGAATCGCTCGCGATCTGGGACCGGCGCGGCATCAGCGAGTGGCTCGCGCTGACGCTCCGGCTCGCGCACCTCCTGCTCGGCAGTGCGCTTCCCGCGGCCGTCGCGGCGCGCAAGGTTCCGGATGAGGCGCTGCGGATCGCGGCGGAGCAATTGTGGGTAACGGAGAAGTCTCCAGTGGCGTCGCGCATCGTGGAGACGATTTCACGCGTGCCGCTCTCTCCCGTGCATCCGCGCGTTCCTGCGACCCGATCTCTCCTTGCGAAAGAGGGGCGCGGCTTGCGAGCGCTAGCCGCGCGGCAGATGCTCTACCTTCGCCGCGCTCTCTTCGCTGCCTCGCGGCCCCAGGTGGTCGCCACGCAGGTGGAACTGCACCGCAAACGGGAGCGTCTGTTCACGCTCATCGAAGGCGACCGGCGCGCGGAGTAGCGCCTTGACCGGCCAGCCGCGACGTTACTGACGCCGCCTTCCCTAGAGCGTCGCGCCGTACACCGTCACCGCGACCGCAATCGTGACGATGAGACAGCCCGCTACGCGGCCAGCGACGATGCTCCGGCGAACGCCGATCAGACTCAGCGTCTCTGGTGTCGCGAATGGATACCGGATCAACGTCGCTCCGCAGATCGCGGTCGCCACACCCGCGGTCACCGCACCAAACGTTTCCGCCGGCGACAGCAGAAGCAGCAACACGCCGATGTGACCGAGAAGAATGCTTGCGCCGATTCCGCCGAGAAACCGCCATTTCGCGGCTTTCGTCTCGTCGCAGTAACTCTCCAGCAGCGCGCGATGGGACGGATGCACAGGAACGCGTTCGCGGTCGCACTCCACCATTTCGAGGGACTCCGAGCCTGCCATGTGACACCAGACGCATACGTTCGGCTTCGTCATCGACTCTCTCCCTTTGCTGATCGTGATGATCGTGAACACCGATGCACGATCGTCATTTCCGCTTCAGCCGCCGCGGACATCGGCTTCGATGAAGCGGATCACGTCGTCGAGGACGTCGAACGAGCGCCGGCGGCCGAGCCGGCGGACGACGCCACTCCGGGCGAGAGCGGCGCAGTGGATGAGGTTCGCGCCGGAAGCGCCGGTCTCGTGCAGCCAGGCCGCCTGGTACGTGCAGCCGATCAACGCCACGATCACTTCGCGGGGGCTGAGCTCGCTCGTTGATTCCTCTTCCGCGTCCTCCAGCAGGTAGCAGCGCGCCAGCTCCAGAGGTTCGCTCTGATAGCGGCTCTCGAGCTGGAGCGAGCGCTTGCTGCGGTCGGGGTGCAGCAGCGGAAGCTCGTCGACGTCGTGCGCCAGCGCGGCCGCTGAGTCGGGCCAGAGCTTCACGCGCGGAAATCCCGGCTGCACGATCGGCCGCTCGCGCGCGGTGTCGATCACCGTCATGTCGTCGGCGATCAGCGGATGGCCGGCGTGCGCGAGTGCGGCGGTCAGCGTCGACTTTCCCCGCCCCGAGGGGCCGGAAAAGGCGACGGCGCGGCCGTCGATCGAGACAGTGCTGGCGTGCAGCACGAACTTCCCCCGCTGCGCGAGAATCACGCCGAGCAGCGGCCCGACGATGCCGAGACGGAGCGCCCGCGCGTCCGCGTCGTGGGCAGGATCGATGACGATCTCGCGTCCATCGCGAACACGGAACGCGCCGCCGGCAGGTATCCAGCCGCGCACGTCGTTCGGGGCGGCGATCACCGTCCAGGCGTCGGCCCGTGCGACGTCGCGAACGGCGCCGATCGAGATCTCCACATCCGGTTCGCCGCTACCGCCGGGCAGTTCCAGCAGCGCGATCTCGGAGCGGATGGTCAGACCGAAGGCTGTGTGGAGGGAGCGCGGCCGGGACATAGATGAAACGAACCGGTATTCTACGCAGAACGTGCCGACGCTGCTCGACAGGCTCGATCCGCTCGAAGAAGCGACGTTGCGACACCTGATCGGCGGCGCAATCCGGACCCAGGCCATCTACGTCGCGGCGAAGCTCGGAATCGCCGATCACCTCGCCCTCGGACCCCGCGGCGCGGACGAGCTCGCGGAGCACACCGGAACGCATGCGACGACCTTGCGGCGCGTGTTGCGCTATCTCGTCTCGATCGGCGTGTTCGCGGAGCGGGAAGACGGCAGGTTCGCGCTGAACGGCATAGCCGAATACCTCCAGACCGCGCATCCTCGTTCGCTGCGGCCGACGTCGATTCGTTCGGGAGAAGGTCAATGGCAGGTAGCGGCGCGCCTTTTCGACGCCGTGCGCACCGGCCGCACCCCGTACGAAGAGGTTCATGGCGCCGCATTTTTCGAGCGCCATTCCGGAGCGCAACCGGAGCTCGCCTTTGCGGCGCGGATGACGAGCAGCACCGCGGGCCTCGGCGCCGCGCTGGCCCGCCTCGACTCAGTCGCGGGGGCGCGCCGGGTCGTCGACGTAGGCGGAGGACACGGCGCCATCCTCCTTTCTCTGCTCGAAGCGCAGCCGCAATTGGAGGGAGTGCTGTTCGATCGCGCCGCGACGATCGAGAGCGCGAAACCGGGCGTCGCGCGCCATGCGTCGGGTGCTCGTTGCGCGCTGGTGGCAGGAGATTTCTTTCAGGACGTGCCGGCCGGAGACCTGCACCTGCTGTCGTGGATCCTGCACGACTGGAGCGACGCAGACGCGGTGCGCATCCTGCGCGCCTGCCGCGCGGCCGGAGGCGGCGCTGGTGCGAAGGTTCTGATCGTCGAAGCGCTGCTGCCGGAGCGTGCGATCGCGGCAAACGCACCGGTGGCAGGAGCCCTGGCGGATCCATTCACGCTCGATCTGCAGATGCTCCTCCTGACGGGAGGACGCGAGAGAACGCTCGGGGAGTACTGTGAGCTGCTGAGGGCCGCCGGCTATGAAGCGCAAGGGACGACGACGCTCGCGTCCGCAAGGGGAGCGAGCGTCATCGAGGCGGCTGCTGTCTGAGTCGGAGCTCCAGCCGGCGGACGCCGGACGGAGCGTCGTCGGGCTTAGGAGTAGATGCCCGCGTCGGTGCCGGCGGTACCCACGGCGCCCTGCGTGATCTCAGTGATGGACCCCATGTCGGCCAGTACAGGCGTCTGATACGTTTTTTTGTCGTTCTGCTCGAGGGCAACAGCGTTTTCGGTCTTCTGATCCATCGTGATCTCCTGTCGAACCTGTTTCAAGTGCCGCGGATATTAGCCGTCTTGGCCGAACGACACAAGGTCTGCGCGCAAACGGAGCCAGCGGCCGAGAACGGCGGCGCTCCAGAGCTGCACCACCGTACGAAATTCGAGGCGCTGCCCCGAGAGTAGCTGCCTCAACATTCCGCGCGCGACGTCGATGTTCACCCATCCTTCCAGGGCTGAAGGATCTCGCAGCAGGATGTCCTCGAGAATCGGCTGGCTCGCGCGCAGCGCCGGGACGACGTGCAACCCCGGCGCGCCTTTGCCGGCGCGCCAGCGGACGACGTCCGGAACGATCCCTTCCATCGCGCGCCGCGCCACGATTCGCGAGTAGCCATCCGCCAGCTTCTGCTCGGCCGGCAACGCCACACAGTATTCAACGAGGCGGTGATCGAAGAATGGATAGCGGCCTTCGACGCCGAACTGCGCCAGAACCCGGTCGAAGAGCTCGAGTCCCTCGGGGTTCATCGGCGATTCGATCTGGGCGAGATGCTCCTGCCGTTCGGTCGTGATCCAGAGGTTCGGCCGAGGGGCCACACCGGTCAAACCGGCGATCCGTGGATGCAGCAACTTCAGCCCGGAATCGCGCGGACGGCCGCGCGCAGTGCGGACCAGCCGGAGCAGCGAAGGCGGCATGAGCGGCGCGGCCACCTGCGAAAGAAACAACTTCGCCGCCGACTCCCCAGCTTCGCGCCGGAGCGCCAGCGCACGGAGCTCGCGCGAGAGTGCCAGCACCCGGCCCTGGAACAGAAGCTCGGCAAGCCGGCCTCTGCCTCGGGAAATGCTGCTGTCGCCGCCGAGGCCGTCGAGCAGCACGCGAATGCCGCGGCTGCGCGCTGCCTTGGCGGCGACGCTGTTCAGATAGAAGTTGGGCGAATACGGAGGGCCGTCGGGAAGGAGCGCATCGACATCGGTCCAGGGCGAGCTTTCGACCTGTGCGGAGTCGAGCGTCACGGCCGACATGCCGCCGCCGGCGATGACCGGCTCCTGATACTCGCGCTCGTCCGCCTCCATCACATCCGAAAAGATCCAGGAGATGACGGCCAACGGCGGCGCGCCGGCGGCAGCGCGCTCATCGCGGGCGAAACAGGCGATGGAGGTGGAGTCGAGCCCGCCGCTGAGCATCGACCCGAGCTCGGAGGGATCGGCGACGCGCATCCGGTCGCGAACCGCACGGCCGAAGTGCTCGCGGAACCCTTCCGCATACGCGGCGTCGCCGCCCGCAAGATGCAGCGGCGAGACGTTTCGCGGAGACCAGTAGCGGCGGATCTCCACCGAGCCGTTCCGCAGCACGAGCGTGGACGCGGGAGGGAGGCGGCGAAGCGCCCGGTAGAACGTGTGCTCGGCGTCGTCGAAACGGATGGAGAGGAAGTCGGCGATCCGTTGTTCGTCCAGCTCGCGCGGAACCTCGGCCACAGAGAGGAGCGCGCGCACTTCACTTCCGAACGCGAACAAACTCCCAGGCAGCATTGAATAGACGAACGGTTTGACGCCGAAGCGGTCGCGGGCGCAGAAGAGCGTCCGCGCGCGCCGGTCCCAGATCGCGAACGAGAAATCGCCCGCCAGATGAGTGGCGCTCTCCTCCCCCCAGCGCTCGTACGCGGCGGCGACGAGGGCCGCGTCACCAGAATCCGGCGCGAGGCCGAGCGAGGCGATCAGTTCGGCACGATGATCGAGGCGGACATCGGCCGTGATGACGAGATTGCCGGCGGTCAGCGGCTGCGTCTCCTGCCGCGACTCGGGCGTCGTCCAGAGCATCGCGTGGACGACGGCGGCCGCGCCTTCCGTCCAGGCGCCGCGGCCGTCGCCGCCTCGATGCGCCACCGCGAGCGCGAGCCTCTCGACCGCTCGAGAGCCGACGGGCGCTCCGTCGAGCCGCACGATGCCGGCGATTCCGCTCACGAGACGCTCAGCGGCCGGAGCCGCGCTTCGGCAGTCAAACGGCTGAGCCTAAACAGCATCGGCTCGAACGTCGATCAGCCCCGAGGCGTGCATCTGCTCGAGGATCCGGAGGAGGTCGGCTTCGCAGCGGGCCGGCTCGACGTCGTACTCCGCCAGCAGGCGTTCCCGAATGGTCGAGATCGACATCGGCGACTGGATGAGCTGCCAGATCCTCACGCCTACCTGGTCGAGCCCGAAGTAGCGGCCGGCGGTCACGCCGAGGATCACGACTTCGCCGCCGATCTCTGAGGCCATCTGATTTTTCGAGACGACAACGACAGCGCTGGGGTCGAGCTTCATGGGGCGAAGCGCAACATACAAGGATTTACGGCGCGCGGGCCACAATATTTTTACGTCGAGTGCCTAATTCGCAAATAATTTTGTTGACCGAAAGGTTACGTCACTCTACGATCCCCACAATCCAAGTCGTCCAATCAGTCGTCGTCTCGTCCAGCTAGCCGTACGTGTCGTCCAAGCTAACCCGTCGTGTGTCTATCTTCAACCGTTGAGGAATTTCTATGAATGTGTTCAAGCGGGCTGTGATGTCTGTCGCCGCATTTGCGCTGGTCGCAAATGGTGCGATGGCCAAGAATCTACCGAACGTCGACGCGTTCGGCGCAGGAAAAAACCGGCCGACCAACGGGCCGAGCCTTGCCGAAAAGGCGGGGAACCTGCTCAAAAAAGGATCGCGGATCCAGGCAGAGTCGCGCCTCGGCGTCCCGACCTTTCTGTGGCTCAGCCAGGATGCTGAGCTGAGCGGCCGTCCGCGGCCGAACGGCCCGGAACGCGCCGAGATCGCCGCCGCGCGCGGCCATCTGGCCGACCTGGCCGACATGTACAACCTCGCGCCGACGGACGTCTCGAGCGCCACGGTGGACATGGTGGTGAACACCGGACGCGGTCCGGTCATCGTCAAATTCAAGCAGCTCGTCAGTGGTGTGGAGATCTTCCGCGAAGAGCTCAACATCGTGATGGATCAGCAGCTCGAGCCGATCGCCGTCACCGGCTACATCAGCAGCCAGCACACGCCGGCCGCGCGGGCGGGACAGCTCAGCTGGACCCTGGCCGCACCGACGGCGGCGATCAACGCGCTGCGCGACTCCGCGCCGAACCCGATCGGCCAGGCTCAACTGGTGAAGGCGTTCACGCGCGACGGCTACGACTTCTACAACTTCGCCTCGCCGGTCTCGGGCGTCATGCTCGAAGAGCCGGTGCGCATGAAGCAGGTCTGGTTTCACGTGGCCGACGGCCTCGTGCCGGCGTACTACGTCGAAGTCATCACCAACAACGCCACCGGCGAGGTGATGCTCGACACGCAGCTCGATGAGAGCGCGTATGCGTACGTGATCTCGGCCGTGGACGGCTCGATCCTGTTCCGCAAGAACCTGATCGACCACGCTGCCGGCACCTCGGCTCCCGCGAATGCGCTCCCCGAGGGCGGCTTCACGTATCGCGTGTGGGCCGATCCTGTCACCGGCGTGCCGTACGACACCCCGGCAGGCAACGGCGTGCATCCGAAGCTGGTCCCGACGCCGGACGGTGCGCAGCACTCGTTCCTGCCGCAGCAGGACGTCAAGCTTCCCAACTACCCGTTCAGCAAGAACGACCCGTGGCTCGCGCCGGGCGCGACGCAGACGAACGGTAACAACGTCGACGCGTTCGTGAACCTCTTCAGCCCGGACGACATCGGCACGCCGACCACGACCACGCCGGCCGACCCGCCGAACGGCGATCACCGCGCGCAGATCTCCGCGGTCGATCAGTTCCTCTACACCCATCAGCCGGACGTGGACGCATTCAGCGTCAACGCGCGCTCGGCCTCGATCGCGCAGCTCTTCTACAACATCAACTTCCTGCACGACTGGTATTACGACTCAGGCTTCAACGAAACCGCGCGTAACGGCCAGAAGGACAACTACGGCCGCGGCGGTCTGCAGAACGACGACATGAAGGGGCAGGCTCAGGACTTCCAGTCCTTCAGCAACGCCAACATGCTCACGCCTGCCGACGGCACCCGCAGCCGTATGCGCATGTACAACTTCCCGAACGCCTCGAACGTCCTCGACGTGCAGGCGCCGGCCGGAATCGCGAGCAAGATTCGCATCGGCATCTCGCAGACCGGCCTCCGCAGCTTCGACGTCAACAGCGACATCGTCATCGCGACGTTCACCGCCGGTCCGACGACCTGCACGGTGACGAACGCCGCGGCGCTCGTCGGCAAGATCGCGATGTTCGACTTCGACAACACCGACGGCACGGGTTGCTCGTTCTCGACGCGCATCAGCCGCATCCACGCCACCGGTGCCGCAGCCGCGCTGATGGTGTACAACTCGAGTGCAGCCAACGCGAACTCCATCGCGAACGTCACCGGCATCAACGCGACGCACACCAAGCCGGTCGCGATCATCTCCTGGAACTCCGCCGCTCCGATCAAGACGCAGCTCTCCGGTGGCAACACGGTCACCGCGCGCCTGCTCCGCGTCGCCGATCGCGACGGCGCGCTCGACAACCAGATCGTGTTCCACGAGTGGGGTCACTTCATCAGCAACCGTCTGGTCGGCAACGCGGTCGGCCTGAGCAACCAGCAGGGCGGCGCGATGGGCGAGGGCTGGGGCGACTTCAACGCCATGATGCTCACCGTCCGTCCCGAGGACACCCTCACGCCGAGCAACGCAACCTACGGCGGCGCCTACGCGATCGCCACCTACGCCACCAGCGGCGTGCCGTACAACGGCGCGCTCAACCACGGCTACTACCTCGGCATCCGTCGCACGCCGTACTCGACGGACATGACGAACTACAACGCGCTGACTCTGCGCCACATCGTCGACGGCGAGGCTCTGCCGAGCGGCCCGCCGATCGCCACTGGCGGCGTCAATTCGCAGGTGCACAACAGCGGTGAAGTCTGGGCCACGATGCTGTGGGAGTGCTACGCATCGCTGCTCCGCGACACCCTCGGAGCTTCGCCGCGCCTCACCTTCCAGCAGGCGCAGGACCGGATGAAGCAGTACTACGTCGCCTCCCTGGCGATGACCCCGAGCGCCCCCACGTACCTCGAAGCACGTGATGCCGTTCTCGCGGCGGCTTACGCCACCGACAGCACCGATTACCTGCTCTTCCTCCAGGCCTTCGCCAAGCGCGGCGCGGGTATGAACGCAATTGCCGCCGACCGCTACTCGACGAACCATGTCGGCACGGTCGAGAACTTCGACGTCCAGCCGGAAGTGAAGTTCATCTCCACGAAGCTCGACGACAGCGTCGCGAACTGCGACGCCGACGGCACGCTCGACAGCGGCGAGACCGGCAAACTGACGGTCACGATCAAGAACGTCGGCTCGCAGCCGCTCAACGGCACGGTCGGCACCATCAGCAGCACGACCCCCGGCGTTTCGTTCCCCGCCGGAACCACGATCAGCTTCCCGGCTTCCGAGCCGCTCGACACGGTCGCCGGCTCGGTGGACGTCAAGTACGCGGCTGGCATCTCCGGCATCCAGCAGATCGATTTCCAGATCAGCGTTTATGACCCGACCGTCGGCTCGCCGCGTTCGCTGGCCGCGGGCTTCCGCGCCAACGTCGCGCCGGTCGCGGCTGCGTCCGCAACGGATACGGTCGAAGCGCCGAACACGGCGTGGTCCGTCACCACCGACGCGGCTCTCAGCCAGGTCAATCCGTGGCTGCGCCAGATCGTCCTCCCGCTCGACCGCGAGTGGCACGTCGACAATGCCGGCGCCGCGTCGGATCAGCAGCTCGTGTCCCCCGTCTTCACGATCGACGGTTCGGGAAGTGTCAACGTCCAGTTCGATCACTCCTGGTCGTTCGAGGCCGACGCAACCGCCAACTATGACGGTGGTGTCGTCGAGATGCAGGTGAACGGTGGAGCCTGGACCGACATCGGCACCTCGGCGTACAACGGCACGCTCACCAACTACGCCGGCAACATCAACCCGCTCCGGACGCGCGCCGCGTTCGTCAAGACGGGCAACACGCACACGTCGCTCACGCAGGCGGTCGCACCGGGCAGCACGGTCCGCATCCGCTTCCGCTTCGGCAGCGACAACGCCGCCGGCGCGCCGGGCTGGAACATCGACAACATCGCCTTCACCGGCGTGGTCGAGACTCCGTTCGACATCGTCACCGGCGACGCGGGCTGCTCGCTTGCGACGTCGACCATCCTGACGACGAGCGCCAACCCCTCCCCGGCCGGTACGCCTCTCACGCTCACCGCCACCGTCTCCTCGATCAGCGGTGCGGCCACCGGGAACGTCACCTTCTTCGACGGTGCGACGAACCTCGGTACCGCGGCTCTGGTCAACGGCGTGGCGACGCTCACCACCTCCGCCCTCTCGGTCGGCGCGCATTCGCTCACCGCCACCTACGCCGGCGGACCGGGCTTCCTGACGTCGACGTCCGCCGCGGTCTCCCAGACGATCTCGAAGATTGCAACCACGCTGACGCTCGTCAGCTCGGCCAATCCGTCGAACATCGGCTCTTCGGTGACCTTCACCGCCACGATCTCCGCCATCAGCGGCACGCCGACCGGTTCGGTCACGTTCCTCGACGGCGCGACGACGCTCGGCACGGTTGCCCTCTCGGGCGGCGTGGCTACGTTCACCACGAGCTCGCTCACCGGCGGTAAGCACACGATCACCGTCAACTACGGCGGCAACGCCGCGTATGCGGCTTCGACCAACTCGCTGACGCAGACGATCACCACCGGCTCCACGATCTCCTTCAACCCGACCGCATACTGGAAGAAGGAAGACGCGGGCGTCGTGACGCTCACCGTGACCCGCACGGGTGGCAACACCAGCGGCTCGGCGACTGTCGACTACGCAACCTCCAGCGGCACGGCTGCAGCTGGCGTCCGCTACACCACCGCCACCGGAACCGTGATGTTCGGCGCCGGCGAAACCTCGAAGACCATCAATGTCACGCTGCTCGACACGATGTTCATCGAAGGCAAGCAGACGTTCACCGTCACGCTCACCAATCCGAATGCCGCCGTTCTCGGCAGCGCCACCGCGACGGTCAACGTCATGGATGACGACACCGCGGTCAGCGACTTCAGCTACCCGCTCGACGGCAAAAACGACTTCGTGTGGCGCAACGAAACCACCGGCGACACCAAGGTCTGGCAGATGAACGGAACGACGTTCCTGAATTCGACCGACCTGCTGCAGTTCGGTGGCAACTGGCGCCTCCAGGGCGTGGCCGACTTCAATGCCGACGGCTCTGCTGACCTCCTCTTCCGCAACGCGGCGGACTTCAGCATGGTCATCTGGTACATGAACGGCACGACGCTCATGTCCACCGCCGCCGTTCAGGGCGTGGCAGATCCGAACTGGAAGATCGCCGCGATCGGCGATATCACCGGCGACGGCTACCCCGACCTGATCTGGCGCCACAGCAACTTCACGATGGCCGTCTGGGCGATGCGCGAAAACGTTCGCGTCAACACGTTCACCCTCCCGTCCATCACCGATGCAAACTGGCAGGTCAAAGGCCTCGGCGACTTCAACCGCGATGGTCAGCTCGACATCATCTGGCGGAATTC
>DASVUA010000009.1:0-2208 GCA_036387295.1 Thermoanaerobaculia bacterium
CGCACACGCGCGACGAGGCGTACATCGTCGTCAGCGGCAGCGGAACGTACGTCCATGGCGAGCAGCGCGACCCATTCGCCCCCGGCGACTTTCTCTTCGCGCCGGCCGGGCTCCCGCACCGGTTCGAGGATTTCAGCGACGACCTCGTCGTCTGGGTGATCTTCTACGGACCGGAAGGCGGCGAGCGATTCTCCGAGTCGTAGATTCCGTCGCCCTGACGAAACGCTGTCAAGAGCGGTGATGCAGTTTTCCACACTGTGGAAAACGACCGGCGGCTGTCTCTGCATCACACTTGTGGAAGTTCTGCGGAGAGACGTTGTTGGATGCCGAAGCGCCCCTATCCTCGCGGCCCAACCCCCATGTCCGTCGCCCAGTTAGACACCAACGTAACGCTCGACCGGCCGATGCCGCAGAGCCCCGACGCCGAACGTGCAATCCTCGGCGCGATCCTGATCAACAACCACGCGTTCTATCGCGTCATCGGCACGATCGATACTGAAGATTTCTTCAAAGACGCGCACCGCACGATCTTCGGCGTCATGCGCAAAATGGCCGAGCGCAGCCAGGAAATCGAGCCGCTCACGCTGAAGGAAGAGCTGGCGAAGAACGCGCTGCTCGAGCAGGTCGGCGGCATCGCGTACGTTTCCGCGTTGCTCGACGCCGTTCCCGACGTCGCCAACGTGGAGCGCTACGCGCGCATCGTGAAAGAGAAATCGATGCTGCGCCGCCTCATCGTGATGGGCAACAGCGTCATGCGCGCCGCGCTCGATGCGCCGAGCGAGCCGGGCGAAGTGCTGAACATCGCGGAAAAAACGCTGTACGAGATCGCGGAAGGAACGACGGACAAAGGCTTCGTCGGTCTCGACAAGATCACGCGCACGAACATGGTGGCGATCGAGCAGATCCACTCGAACGCCGGCCGCCTCGTGACCGGCCTGCCGACCGGCTACGACCGCTTCAACGAAATGACGTCCGGCTTCCAGCCGGGCGATCTCATCATCCTGGCGGCCAGGCCCTCGATGGGGAAAGCGCAGCCGCTTGATTCGAAAGTGCTCACCCTCCGCGGCTGGACGTGCATGGGGTCATTGCAGGTCGGCGACGAGCTCGCGTCCATTGACGGCGGCGAGTCTCGCGTCGTCGGAGTGTTTCCGCAGGGCGAGCGAGAGGTCTACCGCGTCACGTTCTCCGACGGCCGATCCGCGGAGTGCTGCCTCGAGCATCTCTGGCGGGTGAGCTACCGCACCTGGAGTCAGCCGCGAGTGCTCACTACGGAGAAACTGATCGAGATGCTGCAGCGGAAGCGGTATCGAGGCCGCCTCTACGTCGACACGTTCTCGGGTGAGTTTGGCAGCGACGAGGACCTGCCGGTCGATCCGTGGCTGCTCGGCGTGCTGCTCGGCGACGGGACGACACACGGCAGCAGCGTCGGCTTCTCGACCGCGAGTCCGGAGCTGTTTCAGCGCGTGCGCGACGTCGTGGGGGAGCACTTCGACGTTACAACGAGCGGCGGCTACGACTACCGCATCGTGCAGACCGGGCGGAAGACGAGAGGCCGCGGCTACCGCAGCGAAAATCCGCTGAAGGTCGCGCTCGAGTCGCTCGGTGTATGGGATTGCCGCGCCCACGAGAAATTCATCCCGAAGCGCTACTTCTCGTCCTCGCTGGCCACCCGCACGCAGCTCCTGAAAGGTTTGCTGGACACGGATGGCTGGGTGGAGCGTTGGGGAAGCGTCCGTTTCGCTTCGAGCAGTGAACGGCTGGCGAAGGACGTCGTTGAGCTGGTGCGGTCGATCGGCGGAACCGCGTCACACTTCAGCAAGCGCACCTCGTACACGGCCGACGGCGAGCGCCGTTTTGGACGTCCTTCCTACGTCTGCAACATTCAGTTGCCCGCGGGAGCGGAGCTGCAACTCCTCCAGCCGAAAGAGGCGCGCCGCAAAGCTGCGGTGCGACAGCGGCGCCTGACCATCCGCTCGATCGAGCCGACGCGCTTTACGCAGACGCAGTGCATCGCCGTCTCGCATCCGTCGCGGCTGTACATTACCGACGGTTTCGCGGTGACGCACAACACCTCCTTCATGATGAACATCGCGGAATCGATCGCGATCCCGGGGAAAGACGGCCAGCCGCGCGCCGGCGACCGGCTGTACAGCGTCGGCGTCTTCTCGCTCGAAATGTCGAAAGAACAGATCGGGCTGCGCATCCTCT
>DASVUA010000010.1:0-3897 GCA_036387295.1 Thermoanaerobaculia bacterium
TCGCTGCTCGGCGGGCTAAGAGCCCGCCGCTCCACTTGATTCTCGACTGCGTCGACGTCAGCCCCGCTCCGCCGCTCCACTAGACGGCGTTCTTCTGGAGTGCGGCGACGGCAGTCGCCGCTCTTCCTGCGGAGGGCGCCAGCCTCCGCCTCAGGCGCGGGGCCTGTCGCGACACGTCGGCGGGCTAAGAGCCCGCCGCTCCACCGGAACCGCGGCTCGGCGTTGCCGACGCTGCCGCGTCGTTCTTGTGAATGTCAGCGTTCTGCCCACAGCGGGGGATGATCGATCGTCGCGAACAGGTTCACTTCGTCGTCATGAAGAACCTCGTTGCGCTGCTCGTTGCCACAGTGGTTGCTGCCTCTTCGGCGTTCGCCGCGAACGTGGAGGGCTTTGTCTACGCGGCGGACGGAACGCCCGTCGATGCGGCGACGGTCGCGGTGTACATCGCGGAAGGGTCGGCCGAACAGGCGCAGCGACATGAGAAGCGCGGCGCACGGACGGCGCTCGCGACGACGAAGACCGATGCCGGCCGTTTCTCGTTCACCAACCTCCCCGACTCGGTCGTCGACCTCGACGTGCGCGCGGACGGCTTCGCGCCGGTCGTGGCGCGCACGCTCGCGGACGAAGTCCCGGTGACGATCACGGTCCAGCCGGCACCGCTCGTCGATGGGCGCGTCACCGCGAACGGAAAAGCGGTCGCCGATGCGTACGTCATCTGGCTCGGTGCGAACGACGTCGAATTCACCGCGAAAACGGATGCGAACGGCCGCTATCGCGTCCCCGATCCGCGTCGCTGGTCGCGCGAGCCGCGCGTTTACCATCCGGCCTACGCCACGCTGCTCGAGTCGGGACGCGGCACCGAGAGCACCCATCTCGAGCTGCAGCCGAAAACGCGCGCGGCCGCGGAGCGCCCGGCTGGCGATGCGACGCTCAGCGGCACGGTACGCCTCGGCACGAAGCCGCTCGCGGGCGTGCCGGTGATCGTGCAGGGCACGAGCGAACGCTACTTCCCCCCCGTGCGTGTGGTGACGGACGCGAAAGGGCGATACAGCGTCAGCGGGCTCGCGCCCGTCCGCACGTACGCGGCCGCGGGCGAAGGGCTCGAACCGCGGATCCGGACGATGCGCGGCAGCAGCACGGAAGTCGAAGGCTCCGCTCCCGCGTCGGCCGATCTGCAGCGCGAGAAGAAAGGGGTCGCCGACCTCACGTTCGAGAAAGCTCCGATCGTCACCGGCCGCATTGTCGATGCCGACGGCAAGCCGGTCGCCGCCGCGAACGTGCAGGTGGTGCTCGCGGGACGCACCTCGTTCGACTTCATGTACGAGGCCGCGGCGCGCACTTTCGTCGATGGCCGCTACGCGGTCGCACTGCCTCCCTTCGACACGACGGCCACGCTGAATCTCGCCGTCACGCCGCGCCGCAGCGCCACCGTCCGCTCGAAACCGTTCATCGCCGGCACGGCCGATCACCGCATCGATCTCACGCTGCCGCGCTTCGAGACCGTCACCTTGCGCGTGCTCGGCAACGAGCGGAAGCCGGTCGCCAATGCGCTGGTCGCGTTCGCGGCGAGCGACGAGGCGGCGGCGTTTTCCGATTCGCGCATCCTCGTGTCGCAGCCGTTCGCCGCCCGCGCACTGCGGACGAACGAAGCGGGAGAAACGACCGCGCAGCTCGTACCCGGCACGTACGATTTCGCCGCGGCCGCCGACGGGTTTCAGACGATCGCAATCGCAGAGCGCGCGGTCGCGCGCGCGACGACGGTCGACATCCAGCTCGAAGCGGCCTACACGATTCAGGGCCGCATCCATCGCAACGGCACCGGCGTCAGCGGCGTGACGGTGCGAGTGCTCGGCGGCGAGCGCGCCGAGCGCGAGGCGCCTGTGACCACCAACGCCGACGGCACGTTCGAGATCACCGGCCTCGCGCGCGACAAGTACCGCATCGCGCTGCACAAGATGGAAGAGCTGGTGCAGAAGATCATGACCGTCGAAGCGCCGGCGAAACTCGACGTCGCGCTCCCCCCCGCGGGCCTGCTGCGCGTGCGCGTGATCGACGGCGCCACGCGCGAGCCGGTCAAAGAGTTCGTCTACACCGTCGAACCGCTCGAACAGGCCGAGGAAAGCAGACAGTACGGAAATCCTTCGCTGCAGAATGTCGTCACCGACGGCACCGGCACGTTCACCGCGACCCTCGGCGCAGGGCGTTACCGCGTGACTGTCGGCGGCAGCGCGTACGCCACGTCGGAACCGGTGGAAGTGCGGCTCACCGAGCGCGAGCCGGCCGACGTGCAGATCGCGCTCGACCGCGGGATCACGCTCAGCGGCCGCGTGCTCGACGAGAACGGCTCCCCCGTCGCCGAAGCCGAGCTTTTCGCGTCGAATCCGGAGCTCGCGCGCTCCGCCAAACGTGCGGCGCCGCGCATCGCGCCAGGCAACACACGCTCGGCGGAAGACGGCACGTACACGCTGAGCGGTCTCGACGCAGGGACCATTGCACTCTTCGTCAGGAAGGAAGGATTCGTCCCCTTCCGGAAGGCGGTCGAGACGAACGGCTCGACGACGTTCGACGTGCAGTTGAGCCGCGGACTCCGTCTCGAAGGCGTCGTGACGCGCGGCGGAAAACCGGTGGCGGAAGCGCAGATCGGTGCGAGCACCGCGGCCGTCGGGGGCGATCATCAGCCCGCGGTGACGGACCGCAACGGCCGGTTCGTGCTGCAGGGGCTCATCGCCGCGCGCTACACCGTCTCCGCGTATCACGCCCAGTCGCACGCCGAGGTGCGTGACGTCGATCCATCGGTGCAGAAACAGCTTGCGATCTCGCTCGATCCGAAACCGGCCGGCGTGATCTTCGGCACCGTCACCGGCCTGCCGCAGAACGCGTCCGGCAAAGTCGTGCGGCGCGTGGTGTTCGCGCAGAATGAAGAGCGCGGCACGGAAGGGATGATCGACGACGCGGGCAACTACCGCATCGAGAACGCGCCGGTCGGCAGCGTCTTCGTGATCGCCCAATGGGAAGGGGTGAACGGCGGACGAACTTCGCCGCGCAGGCAGGTCAACGTGGCCGCCGGACAGGAGACGCGCGTCGATCTCGACCTCGGCGGCAACATCGGCGTGAGCGGCCGCGTGACGCACGAAGGAAAGCCGGTCGCGGGCGCGCGGGTCATCTTCACGAACGATCAAGGCGTGGGCGGCTCCGCCATGACGCGGGCCGACGGAGCGTACGAAGTCGCGCTCCCCGCGCCCGGCACGTATCAGATCTTCGCGCACGCCGACCGGATGGACGCGCAGCCGTATCAATCCGTCCGCGCGATTCGCGGCGGTGAAACACTCGACATCGATCTGCGCGAGCATGTCGTGGAAGGCATGGTGGTCGATGCCGAGACGAGGCTGCCGGTCGCCGGTGCGGTCGTGACGCTCGTTCCGGCCACGACGCCGATCGAGACGGTATCCGGCGAAACGATGACCGATGCGAACGGCCGCTTCCGCATCCTCACCTCAGGAGCGGGCGCACATCGCGCCATCGCCTTCGCCCCCGGCTACGCGTACGTCGAACAAAGCGTGACGCTCGGATCGGAGTCGCGCCAGCTCGCATTCGAGCTGCGCCGCAGCGCCGAGCTCCGCGTCCGCGTCATCGACGCCCGCACCAGCACTCCCCTCGAAGCGCACCTCATCCTCGCCACCAGCGAAGGCGCCTTCCTCCCCATCCGCCCCGACCGCACCGCCGACGGCGACTGGTACGTCTTCGCCCTCCACGAAGGCGCCTACCGAATCACCGCAATGGTGCAAAGCTACAAACCACAATCCGTGACCGTGACGGCCCCAGGGAACGTAGAGATTCGGATGGAGTAGCGGGCGTTTTGCGATGGCAGCTTTTAAGAAGTGGAGCGGCGGGGGGGTT
>DASVUA010000011.1:0-5456 GCA_036387295.1 Thermoanaerobaculia bacterium
CCCCCCGCCGCTCCACCGGTACGGAAGGCTCGTGATACAACGCGCGGCATCATGGCGCACCCGAAATCAGAGGCCGGCTATCGCGTCGGCATCGTGAACCCGCTGACGCTGGTCGGGCACGAGATCACCACCATTCTGCGCGACCGTGGTTTCCCGTTCGCGAAGATCGCACTGCTCGATTCGAGCGGCCAGTCGGCCGGCGCGCTGACCGAAGTGAACACCGAGCCGGCCGTCGTCGCACCGGTGTCGCAGGAAGGGCTCGACGATCTCGATCTCGTCTTCTTCTGCGGGCCGGCCGAATCGAATCGCGAGTGGATCGCGCGGCACGAAGAAGACGACTTCATCGCCGTCGACCTCTCGCAGCCGACGACCGCGGAAGAGGGAAAGCTCGCCATCGCGGGAGTGAATCTCGAAGAGATCCTGCAAGGCGATGACGTGCTCGTCTCGCCGCATCCGATCGCCATTCCGGTCGCGCTGATCCTCCACCAGCTCGCGACGCTCTCGCCGGTCGAGAGCTGCATCGCCACGGTCGTGCAGCCGGCGTCGGAGTTCGAGCAGGAAGGGGTCGAGGAACTGGCCGCGCAGACGGTGAGCGTGCTCAGCGTGAAGACGGTTCCGCAGAAAATCTTCGACCGCCAGCTCGCGTTCAACCTCTACCCTGCCATCGACGGGCACGAGCCGTACATCGTCTCGCAGGTGCGCGCGATGACCAGCCCGCGCACCGAGCTCGCGCTGCTCGTGACGCAGGGGACGATCTTTCACAGCCACACGTTTTCGCTCTTCATCCGCACGCGAGAGCCGCTCGCGCAGGAGCAGATTCTCGAAGCGTTGCGCGCGAATCCCGCGCTGGCGCTGCCGGAAGGCGATCAGCAGTTCGGGACGATCGACGCGGCCGGCAAGGACGAAGTGCTGATCGCGGAAGTGCGACCCGATCCGGCCATCCGCAACGGATTCTGGGTCTGGGCGGTTTGCGATAATCTCCGCCGCAGCTCGGCCCTGAACGCCGTTCTCCTCGCGGAGAAAGCGCTGTTCGGCGCGGGCATGGCGAACTAGGAGAATCGATGCAGGACTTTTATGAACCGAAGGTCGGCGACGTCGCGCCCGACTTCCGTCTCCCCTCGACCCGCGGCAAGGAAATCACGCTGAAAGAGTTTCGCGGCAGCGAAGTGATCCTCTATTTCTATCCGAAGGACGACACGCCCGGCTGCACGGCGGAAGCGTGCTCGTTCCGCGACCACGAAAACGATCTCTCGAAAGAGCACGCGGTGGTGCTCGGCGTCTCGATCGATTCACTCGAATCGCACGAAAAGTTCCGCGGTAAGCACAACCTCAATTTCCCTCTCCTCTCCGATGAGACCTCGGACGTCGCGAAGATGTACGGCGTCTGGAAAGAGAAGAATCTCTACGGCCGCCGCACCTGGGGCATCGCCCGCACCACGTTCTGGATCGGCGCCGACGGAAGGGTGAAGAAGATCTACAAGAAGGTCGATACCGCACGCCACGCGGAAGACGTGCTGGCGGACCTGCACGCGGCGAGGAAGAAGTAGGGTTCGAGCTACGCGTTACCCGTTGCCCGGGCCGTTTGGCCTGGGCAACGAGCGAAAACGCCCGGGCAACGCGCAACGGGCAACTAAGAAACCGCCACCTTCCGCAACCTCCGCCCCGCCTCTTCCAGCGCGCCGAAATCTTTCGCGAAGCAGAAGCGGAGCAGGCGATCGCCGCGATCGCTGGCGTAGAACGACGGACCCGGTACGGACGCGACGCCGGCTTCTTCGATCAGCGCCATGGCGGCTTCGCGGGCGTTGCTGAAGCGCTCGGGGATTTCGGCGAGCATGTAGTACGCGCCGTGCGGGACGAACGGGTTGAATCCCGCCTCGCGCAGCGCTTCGGCGAGCATGTCGCGTTTCTTTTCGTAATCGCTGGCGAGATTTGCGTAGTACTCCTCGCTGATGTCGAGCGCACGCGCGATGCCCCACTGCAGCGGCGTCGGGGCGCAGACGTAGAAGAGATCGTTCACGAGGCCGATCGACGCGCTCACGCGCTCGTTCGCGGCGACGTAGCCGATGCGCCAGCCGGTGACGGAGAACGTTTTCGAAAAGCCGCTGATCGTGATCGCGACGTCGCGGTCGACCGCGGCCATCGAGAGATGTTTGCGTCCGTCGTAGACGATGTATTCGTAGATCTCGTCGGTGAAGACCCAGGCGTTGAACTCGCGTGCGAGCGCGGCGATCTTCTCGAGCTCGTCGCGCGTGAAGACCTTGCCGCACGGATTCGACGGCGTGCAGACGATGATGCCGCGCGTCTTCGCGGTGAATGCGGCGCGCAGCAGGTCGAAGTCGATCGACCAGTCGGGCAACTGCAGCGGGACGAACTTCGTCTCGACGCCGAGGACTTTGAGCGTGTTGAGGTGGTAGCCGTAGAACGGCTCGAAGAGGATCACTTCGTCGCCGGGATTCAGCGTGGCCATCGCCGCGGCGGCGAATCCGCCGGTCGAGCCGACGGTGACGACGAGCTCGGTCGCCGGATCGACGCGAAAGCCATTGAAGCGCTCGCATTTGGCCGCGATTTTTGCGCGCAGCGGATCGATCCCTTCGAATTTCGAGTACGTCGCTTTGGAGGACGCGATCGCCTCCGTCGCCCCTTCGATGAGCTCGGGAATCGTCGGGAGATCGCAGATTCCCTGGCCGAGGTTAATGCCGCCGACGCGCTCGCACTCGCGCGACATCCGGCGGATGTCGGACTGCACGAGTCCGCGTAGACGATCACTGATCTGATTCATGGACGTAGTGTAGCTGCACGCGGACGCCGTTCACATTTCCGTGCACCGTCAGGCGCAGCAAGTCCTTTGTTTTCAACGTGGAATACTCATCTGTCGCGCGGCATCGCCAGTGCACAGGGAGCGCTCCGAGTGAAAGGAAACACTTCCGTGAAAACCTCCAAACTGCTCCTCCTTGCCGCACTGCTGTCGCTCGCTGCCATTCCCGCCCTCGCACAGGTCAACGACACCTACGTCATCCCCGCCGCCGGCAACGCGCCGGGCGGATTCGGCACCCGCTGGGCGACGCGCTTCAGCGTCTTCAATCCACAGCTCGATTACTCGCTCCGCATCAGCGTCACGTACATCCCCACCGGCGGCGCGCCGGGGATCGAAGAGCTGATCGACGTCCCGCCGAATTCGCTCGCCTTCTCGGACAACATCCTCGGCGATCTGTTCAACGTCACCGGCTCTGGCGCACTGCTCGTCGCGGCATTCGCGGAAGACAATCCGGGCGTGCCGAACGATGTGCTCTCGCGCTCGTTCCTCGTCACGAGCGATACGTTCAACAACAGCAACGACGGGACGTACGGCCAGACCATCCCCGGCACGTGGACCGGCTTGCTCGACATCGATTCCGACAACATCAGCTCCATCGCCCACAACATCCGCAACAACGGCAGCTGGCGGACGAACGTCGGCGCGGTGAACCTCGGCCGCTGCAGCGTGACGCTGCTCGTCTCGGTCTACGACGCCGACGGCCACACCATCCTCAATCAGGCGCCGTTCAGCGTGCCGCCGCTCGCGCACTTTCAGGACCGTCTCCCGATCGGCGTTTCGAACGGAACGGTTGAATTCACGGTTCAGGATCCCTGCGTCGCGGACGACGATCTGTACGCGGTGGTCTTCCCCTACACCTCGACCATCGACAACCGCTCCGGCGATCCGACGTACCAGTCGCCCACCCTGCTCGCGCCGGCCGACGCGCTCTATGCGAAAGGCCGGACGATCGATCCGACCACCATCGGCAAGAAGATCGACTCCGGCTATGCCCGCAACGTGCGCGCACAGGCGGAGCGCAGAGGCAGCGCGCGCCTGAACAAGACGCCCGAGGGGTGGCAGATCACGAAGTAGGTTTGATTGCGTTGCCCGTTGTCCGTTGACCGTTGCCCGGGCGGGTTCGCCCGGGCATGACGTTCAGCCCGGGGCAACAACGCACGGGCAACAGGCAACGGGCAACGGCCACGGGGCAACACAAACTACAATCCGGCGCCATGCGCGCTGCAGTGATTCAAACCGCTCTTCCCTTTCCGCTGGCTCGCCGAGGCAAAGTCCGGGATGTTTATGACCTCGGCGATCGGTACCTCTTCGTCGCAACCGATCGCATCTCCGCGTTCGACGTCGTCCTCTCGCCCGGCATCCCCGACAAGGGGACGGTCCTGACGCAGATCTCGAATTTCTGGTTCGGCCGCTTCACGCAACTCGAAAATCACATTCTCGAAAGCGACTTCGATCGCTTTCCTGACGACGTACGGCGTCACGAGGAACTGCGCGGACGCAGTGTGCTCGTGAAAAAGTGCGAGGTCGTGCCGGTCGAATGCGTCGCGCGCGGCTATCTCGTCGGCTCGGGACTCAAGGAGTACAAGGAAACGGGCGAAGTCTGCGGGATCAAACTCCCGGCGGGACTGACCACCGCCAGCCGGCTGCCGGAACCGATCTTCACTCCGGCCACGAAGGAAGACACGGGACACGACATCAACATCTCGTTCGAGCGGATGGCGGAGATCATCGGCAGCGAGCTGGCGACGAAGCTGCGCGACCTCACCCTTTCGCTCTACGCCGAGGCCGCCGAGTACGCCCTGACGCGCGGCATCATCATCGCGGATACGAAGTTCGAGTTCGGCCTTCGCGACGGCAACATCGTCTGGATCGACGAAGTGCTCACGCCGGATTCATCGCGCTTCTGGCCCGCCGATCAGTACGCGGAAGGAAAGAATCCGCCGTCGTTCGATAAGCAGTTCGTCCGCGACTGGCTGGAGACCACGACGTGGGACAAGAACCCTCCGGCACCCGAATTGCCCCAGGACGTCGTGGAACATACGCGCGCCAAGTATCTCGAGGCGTACCGGCAACTGACTGGGGAGGAGCTCGCCGTCTGAACGGAGCGTCGGGGGATCGGCGAGATTCGGCACTGACGTGCCGTCGGCCGCTTGGACGCTTCCTTGAACCTGACCGGGAGGCGCGTAGCCTAGCATAGGTCTTAGTAGAAGCGCCACTACTGGTGACAGACATGAAACGTCGCACGCTTCTCATCTCCCTCGGCGGAGTCCTGATCGCCCTCGTCGTCGCGGCGACGACCGGCGTTCTGGTCTGGCGTATGGCGAAACGGACACTGGTCCGTGAAGTTCTGGCGCCGCAGGAAAAGGTCGTCGACATCACGGCGCTGGTGACGCAGGTGCGCGAGCTGAACCGGCTCGAGACCGCCGCGATGCGGGTGATGCACGTCGGCAAGGTGACGCAGTCGTACAAGCTCGTGCCGAATGCGATCGCAGGCGACGAGATCACGTTTCTGGCCGAGGGCGATGTCATCGCGGGCATCGACCTCGGCCAACTCAAACCGGAGGATGTGTGGCGCTCGCCCGACGGCACCGTCAACATCCGTTTGCCGCAGGCGCAGGTGCTCGTCACCAAAGTCGACAGC
>DASVUA010000012.1:0-1526 GCA_036387295.1 Thermoanaerobaculia bacterium
CGACGACCAAGGGGCTCGTTTCATTCGCTTTGTAAAGGTAGAGGCGGACCCCCGCCAGGGGAAGGACGTTGGCTCCGGTACCCGATTGCAGCAAACCCTTCATCGAAATCCTCCAAACGCTGACCACGCTACGCCAACGTAATCTGTGAGGACGGCGAGACGCACATCATTCTTTCGTCAAATGCGCCGTGAAGGTCCGCACTCGCTGCTACCGCGCTGTCTTTCGCGCGCGCTCCAGCGCACGTCCGAGCGCTTCGGTGGCCACGCGGATCTGCCGCGGCGTGACCGCGCCGTATCCGAGAACCAGCGCGTCGGGCAAGTTCACTTCGACGCAGAACGCCGATAACGGCGCCGCCTCGAGGTTCTCCTCGGCTGCGGCGCGAGATGCTGCGACGTCGTCGATGTCGTTCAGCCACGCCAGCGAATGCATCCCGGCATCGGCGGGGCGGACGACCGCGAGTCCGCCGAGATCCCTGGCCGCGCTCTCGACCAGCGCCTCCTGGCGTTCGCCGTACGCGGCGCGCATCCGCCGGATGTGCCGTTCGAAATGTCCGAGCTCGATGAAATCCGCCACCACGAGCTGGTCGATCGCCGGCAATGTGCGGCCGGCCAGCGCCCGCGCCCGCATGAACGTTTCGACGACGGCAGGCGGCACGATGATGTAGCCGAGCCTCAGGGCGGGAAAGAGCGATTTGCTGAAGCTCCCGAGGTAGATCACGCGTCCATCGGTGTCGAGGCCATGGATGGCCGGCGCGGGCCGGGTGTGATGGCGATAGTCGCCGTCGTAATCGTCTTCGAGAATCCAGGCATCGCTGCGCCGCGCCGCTTCGAGCAAGTGCAGGCGGCGGGGAACGGACATCGTGACGCCGAGGGGAAACTGATGCGAGGGTGTGAGGTAGACCAGCCGCGGCGTCGCACATTGCGCAAGGCCGGCCGCAACGTCGAGCCCTTCTTCGTCGACCGGAACGAGCACGACCCGCGCACCGGCGGCTGTGAGCGCCGCGCGCGCGGCGGGATAGCCCGGCTCTTCAAACCAGACGTTCTCGCCCGGCTCGAGTAAAACGCGGCAGATCATTTCGAGGCCATGCTGCAGGCCGTTCGTGATGATGACCTGCGCCGCCTCGCACGCCACTCCGCGCGCGGCGCCTACATACTGCGCAATCGCGCTGCGCAGGCGCAGGTGACCGGCGGCGTCGCCATAGGCAAGCGAATCGAGCAGCTCAGGACCGTTCCGCGACCACTGTTTGGCGATGAGTCTCGTCCAGAGCTGAATGGGAAAGAGATCGAGCGCCGGCAGCCCCGGCTCGAATGCGCGCCGCTTGTCGCTCGTCGTCATGACGGTCTGCGGCAGAGAGCGCGCGCGGCGTGCAACGGGGCGGCGTATGGACGGCGCGGCCGCGGATTGTGCACCGCGGCGATTGCCGGTCCGCAACACCTCGTCCGGCACCGAGCTCGCCACGAAGGTCCCCGAACCGGCACGGCTCTCGAGATAACCCTCGCCGAGGAGCTGCTCGAACGCGAGAAGA
>DASVUA010000013.1:0-3091 GCA_036387295.1 Thermoanaerobaculia bacterium
CCGCCGCTCCACAGGAACGTGGAACGCGGCGATGAGAGTCGCCGCTGTACCTTGCGCCAGCCGCAGCTGGCGCTGCGGCGAGTGAACGCGGCGACTGTCGTCGCCGCACTCCAGACCGATTCACGCGCGAGTGTCAGCGCGTCGCGAGGCGATCGCTGAGCTGCGCCCAAATCGCGACGCACGGAGTTGCTACGTCGCCCAGTCCCCGCCGCTCCACAAGAACGTGGACTGCGACGATCCGCGCGAGTGTCGTCGCGTCGAGGAGTGTGCGCGAGCTGCGTCCGGATCGCGACGCGTGAAGTTGATGTGGAGTGCGGCGACTGTGGCGCCGCTCTCCACATGGAATCAGCGTGGCAATTTGCGCGGGTTGCGCATGAGTGCGGCCATTTCGCGTACGGCGGCGTCGAGGCCGACCAGTGCGGCGCGGGCGACGATGGAGTGGCCGATGTTCAGCTCTTCGATCTCGGTGACGCTCGCGATCGCGTCGATGTTGCGGTAGGTGAGTCCGTGGCCGGCGTAGACCGTCAGGCCGAGCTTCTTTGCAGCGCGTGCGCCGGTGGCGATTTTTTCGAGCTCCGCGCGCCAGTTGCCGCTTTTCCAGGCATCGGCGAATTTGCCGGTATTGAGCTCGATCTTCGGAGCGCGCAGTTTGTGGCACTGCCGGATCTGCTCGAGGTCGGGATCGACGAAGATTGAAACGTCAATCCGCGCTTCGAGCAACTGCGCGACGACTTTTTCCACGTTGCCCGAATGCAGCACGACGTCCAGTCCGCCTTCGGTCGTGATCTCGTCCTTCCGCTCCGGAACGAGGGTCACCTGATGCGGTTTAATGGTCTGCGCGATGCGCACCATTTCGCTCGTGCCGGCCATCTCGACATTGAGGTGCGTGGTGACGGTTTTGCGCAGCAGCTCGACATCGCGATCCTGGATGTGACGGCGGTCGCCGCGGAGGTGTACGGTGATCCCCTGTGCCCCCGCCAGCTCGCAGATCATCGCCGCGGCGACCGGATCGGGTTCGTCGGTTTTCCGCGCCTCGCGGATCGTTGCGATGTGATCGATGTTGACTGCTAGCCGCATCGCGCTAGTGTAACGGCGAAATTCGCACGCGTTCCCTCATCGTTCATCGTTCCGCGTCGATCGCCAAACACCATGCTCTATCGCTTCGATAACGTCGAAAAATCGTATGGCCCGCACGATGTGCTCAAAGGGGCCACGTGGCAGCACAATCCCGGCGAGCACGTCGGCCTGGTCGGCCGCAACGGCGCCGGGAAGACGACCCTGTTCCGCCTGCTGCTGAAGCAGGAAGAGCCGGATCACGGACAGATCCTCCGCGCGTCCGGCATGACGATCGGGCACGTCGGGCAGCATCTCGATGCCGAGCCCGGAATGTCGCTGTTCGACTTTGTGGAAACGGCGTTCGCCGAGGTGCTGCGGATCGAGCGGAAAATGCGCGCGATCGAGCTCGATCTCGCCGACCAGACCAGGCCGGAATCGGAGCACGAAAAGCTGCTCGAAAAATACGCCGAGCTGCAGCACGACTACGAGCATGCCGACGGCTACACGTTGCACGCGGAAGTCGAGCGCGTTCTCGGCGGCGTCGGGTTCCACGAAAAGAAAGAGTGGGATCGCCCGATTCACGAGTTCAGCGGCGGCCAGCAGAACCGCGCGATGCTCGCTCGCGTGCTGCTGACGAAAGTCGATCTGCTGCTGCTCGACGAGCCGACGAACCATCTCGATCTCAAAGGCATCGAGTTCCTCGAAGAGTTCCTGCAGGATTTCAAAGGCAGCTATCTCCTCATCTCGCACGACCGTACGTTCCTCAACCGGACCGTCTCGAAGATCGTCGAGCTCGCGCACGGCAAGCTGACCGAGTACCACGGCAATTACGAGAAGTTCCTGCAACTCCGCGCCGAGCGGATGGAGAAGATGGCGAAAGATTACGAGCGCCAGCAGGAGTACATCGCTGAGACGCAGGACTTCATCCGCCGGAATCTCGCGGGGCAGAAGACGAAACAGGCAAAGTCGCGACGCAAGCAACTCGAGAAACTCGACGAGGTCGAGCGCCCGGAAACCGACGAGACGCACGCAAAGTTCAATCTCGATGGCGGCGCGCGCTCCGGCATGATCGCGCTCACGGCCGATCGGGTGAGCGCCGGCTACCCCGCCAAAACCGTGGTCGAGAATTTCAGCATTCAGATTCGGCGCGGCGAGCGTTACGCGATCATGGGACCGAACGGCTCCGGAAAGTCGACGCTCCTCAAGACGTTCGCGGGGCGTGTGGCGCCACTGGCCGGCTCGATCGGCTACGGCCACAACGTGCAGGTCGGCTACTACGATCAGACCCTCGGCGACCTGAATCCGAAGGGAACGGTCATCGACGAGATCTGGAATCTCGACACCACGCAAACCGAGGAGCAGGCGCGGTCGTATCTGGCCCAGTTCTCGTTTTTCGGAGACGACGTCTTCAAGAAAACGCGCGATCTCTCAGGCGGCGAAAAAGGGCGTCTCGCGCTTGCGAAAATCGTCTTCCGCGGCGGCAACATGATGCTGCTCGATGAGCCGACGAACCATCTCGACGTCTACACGCGCGAAGCGCTCGAAGAAGCGCTCGAAAACTTCACCGGCGCGCTCATCGTCGTTTCGCACGATCGCTATTTCGTCGATCGCGTCGCCGAGAACATCGTGGTCGTGGAAGACGGCGAGGCGGAGGTTTACTCCGGCAATTACAGCGAGCTCGTTGCGAAAATGAAAGAAGGAATCGCGGCGCCGGTGAAGATGGATCTGCCGCGCGCCGCATCGACGGGAGCGCCGGCCGCCGCGGCGGAAAAACTGCCCGCGAAACCGGTGGAGACCGCGGCTCCCGCGCCGCGCATGGTGGTCGATCGCGCGGAACAGAAAAAGCGCGACAAACGGATGAAGAAGATCGACGAAGAGATCGCGCAGATCGAGGCACGCATCGCCGCGGCCGACGGAGAGCGTGAACGCAACGATCTTCTGCTCTGTTCGGAGGAAGTGTTCCGCGACGGCGAGCGCTCGAAGAAAATCCAGCAGCAGAACAACGATCTCAAAGCGATGATCGACCTGCTGTACG
>DASVUA010000014.1:0-6081 GCA_036387295.1 Thermoanaerobaculia bacterium
GCTATCCCGTGCGAGAGGTCCGTCGCTGACGAGGTGAATGCGCCATGTCCAGCGCAAGCCCGCGTAGACGCACACGACGGGAGTCGGCGTCCACATGCTCGTTGTATGCGGCCGCGCAGCCTCGAGCACTCTCGCGGGCTCGGAAGGGTCGCGTCGGTAGAGTAGCCGCACGCGCAGGCACGTGTCTGCGAACGGCGTGGTGCGCAGCTGGCGGCTCGCCGCGTGCGCATCAGTGACCTCTAGCGAAATGGTCAGCGGGAGCGCCGCGGACGCGCTGCGTGCGGTGCGCTCGTCGTACGACACCGCACCCCGGAGCCATGGTTCGGCGAATGTGAATGGGACCGTTCTCGACGGCGCCACCGCAGCTTTCGCCGTCCGCGCCGCCACGGGCGGTTCCTTCTCGGCGTGACACGCGAAGAGCAGCAATGCGATGAGCGCGGCAACCGCGTACCGCACCTCCGTCACTGGATACCCATGGACTTCAGCCACTCCTCGGCCTCCTTCGCTTCTTTCTCGAGGCTTCGCTGCTGTGGCGACTTGCCGCTTTGCGGGTCGACCTCCCGGACGATCTTCTTCGCATGATCGAACACAATGCCCGTCTGCGGTCCCGAGACGTTGCCATACCACTCGGTGAAGCGGCGTTTTGCGCGGCGGATGTGATCGATCTGCTGCGCCGCCGTCGCCGTTTGCGCGTAGGACGACGCGAACTGCAGTTCGTTCGTGTCCGGGTTGTAGAACGTCAGGCCGCCATCGTAGATGACACGGTCGATCCAGTAGCCGCGATGGTTGTCGTAGTCGGGAATGTAACTAGTGCCGAACCACGGGACGAAGCCGTAGCCGTTCTCCAGGATGCCCACGTTCTTCGCTTCCACGTGTGCCTGTTCGTGGAGGAGGCCGCTCACGAGCACGCCGGCCGCCGCCGTCTGGCTGACGGCCCGGGTCAGCAGCGCCGGGTTGATCACGACGCGCGTTGTCCCGAACGCCGGCACACCCATAACGCCCCCGCCGTCACTCCCGGCAGAGACAGGCGGCCCCTCGCGGAGATCGAGGAACTTTGCGTTCGCGTTGCGGTTGATGCGCTTGTACACAGACGCAAGTCCGTACGCCTGGTAAATGAGCCGCGCACGCGTAATTGCACCGCGAACAAGGACGGTGTCGGTGGATTTGTCGAGCGTAAACCGGCCGGTAGGGTCCGTCCGATCCGCGAAACTCGCACGGAAGCTCTGGTAGACGTTCGGCAATTCCGGCAGCGGCGTCCGCGCCGGATCTTCCTGTCCGAACCGACCAAGCTCCGGCCAGAGTGTGCGTGCTCGGAAATCGTAGGCACCCAGCGCGCGGTCGTACTCGCGGCCCTGGAAGAGCCACCGCCACCCGTAAACGCTTTCAGCGCGCTCCGTGCCCGCCCCATCGAACACGCGCACCTTGCCGTAGCCTTCATATTCATAGCGCTCGATTGTTTGTCCGGCCGCATCGGTGAGCCGATCGACATTTGCGAGTTCATCCTGCAGAGGGAAGAACGTTTGGTCGAGCACGCCGTCGCCGCCGCTGCTGCGCTCCGCGCGCACGACTTCATCGATCGCGCGGCCCGGCACATACCGAGCGACCAGGCTCCCGTTCGCGTACTCCTCGAGCACGCGGCCGGCGCTCACGACGTACGTGCTCGCGTGCGTCATCGTGCCGACCGTCGTCGTTGCAGCGACCTTCCGTCCCGCCGCATCGTACAAATATTGGAGCTGCGTCCCGTTCGCGAGCGTGGCTTTCTTGAGTCTGTTTTCGTAATCGTACTGGAGCTGCGCACCTCCTGTGTTTTGGAGGTTGCCGTTCCGGTCGTACGCGAGGTTCGCCCCTCCGAACGAGGTGTACTGATTCCTCCGGTTCACCACCGTATCAAACGTCGCCGTCGCCGCCGTTGTGGTGCCCTGCTCTGTCCGCACGACGCGGCGAATATTCAGCGCATCATCGAGCTCGTATGTCGTGGAAAGCAGCATCGGGTTCATCTCAGTGTCGGTGCGATCCACCCTCTCACCCGTGATCCAACCATTACGGTTGCGCCCATAGGTCCACCGCTTCGTGAGTTCGGGTCGCATTACGGTGATCTTTTGCCCGGCAGCGGACCAGCCGTAGTGGAGACCTCGCACGAGTTCCGACGCCAGCCGGTCCTCGATTGCTTGGAGATGCCCGGACGGATCGTACGTCCGCGTCTCCCTGATGCCGTTCGCAAGGACTCGCGCCACGAGACGCGTGCCGACATCCTCATAAGTGACGAGTGGCGCCGTCCCCTCGCTGATGGATTGAGTGCGGTTCATCACACCGAACGCTTGCGTGACGGAGAGACCGGACGGATACGTTCGCTTGATGATGTTCCCTGCGAGATCGTACGCGCTTGTCACCGTGCGCGCGGGACCACTCCCGATTTGTACCGTTTCGGTGAGCGGCTGGTCGACGGAGTCGTATACGACGAAGGTCTTGACGCCGTCGTCTGTCTCGGCGCCCGTAAGGCGGCCGAGATCATCGCGGGCGAACGCCATGCGCGACGGCCCGAGCACGGAAGCCGCTCGCGCAATCTGCCGCGTCGCGAGTCGGTCCATGTCGTCATGCGTGTCGGTCACCACCGTCCCGTTCGGATCTTTCACAGTCTTTCGATTGTTGTTCTCGTCGTAAGTGAACGACCACGCCGCACCGTCAGCACGTGTTTCGGCGACGAGATTTCCGTAGTCATCATAGTCATACGTCGTCTCGTTTCCGTTCGCGTCTTTCACCCACTCGACGCGGTCCGCCTCGTCGTAGCGAAACTCGGTGACGCCGCCTTCGGGATCGATCTGCTTACGGCGATTGCCCCGAACGTCGTACTCGTACGTCGTCGTCTGCCCGGAAGCGTCCGTTTCTTCGGTGCGGTTACCGCGCGCGTCGTATTTGAACGCTCGGGCGGCTTGCCGCGGGTGGTTCATGTCGACGGCCAGGACGAGCCGGTTATCGAGGTCGTAGGTGTTGCGCGTGATGAAGGTTTCGACCGACCCGTCCGAGCGTCTCTCCGTGAGCGTTTCTTCGCGCGCGTTGCCGTTGTCGTCATAGGTTGTTTCGGTGATGTTGCCGGCGGCATCGGTGAGCTTCGTCAGGCGTCCTGCTTCATCGAACTCCAATACGGTGGTGTTTCCGCGTGGGTCGAGGCGTGTGAGCTTCTGCGCCGCGTCGTCATAGATGGTTTGCGTGACGATGTCTGTCGCACCGCTTGGGTCACCGGTGTCGGGAATGCGGAGAGGCGCTGCGAAACGCTTTTTTGTCTCGCGCGTGATCCTGCCGGCCCCGTCGTAGGCGAGTTGCGTCCACTTGAGGATGTAGCGTTCCGTGTCGCTCACACGCTTCACGACGCGGATGTCGAGAGGTCGGCCCTCTGCGTCGAGCGTGTGAACGGTGCTGATCCCCGCAGGATCCGTCACACCGACACGGTTCCCGAAGCCGTCGAGCGCGAAGGAAGTCGTCTTGCCACGTGCATTCGTGACCGCCGTCTGGACGCCGTTCAGGTCATACGCGAACTGCGTGGCTTGAGACCCCTGCGTCACCGATACAACCCGGTCGCGGAGATCGTAGCCGTAGACGACTTGCGCGACGCCTGGCGCGGCGACCGTTGCGATGTTCCCCGCGGGGTCGTAGCCGTATGTCGTCGGCTGCCCGTCTTCGGTTCGCGTACGTACGCGGCCTAGCTCATCGATCGCGTACTGCGTCGTCGAGAACGTCGGCGTGCCCGGATCGCTGCTCGCGAGCACCTGCCGTGAGACGAGTGCTCCCGCGCCGTCGTACGTCTGGATCGTTTTTGCTGATGTGCCCGACTCCTCTTCCACCTGATCGAGCTTGTTGACGACGTAGGTGACAGTCGCACCACCAGCCTTTGCCGCCTGCACGAGGTTCCCCCGGTTGTCGACGGCATACGCCGTCGTCCCGTCAGTCGTCGTCACGCTCTTCAAGTAACCATTCTTCATTGCGTTCGTTGTCTCGTACGCATATGTCGCTGTCCCGGCGCGCGGGGCCACGATCGTGCGGACCTGCCCACGCTCGTTAAACGTGAATGTCGTCGTCACACCGGCGGCGTCGGTGATTGAGGTGGCGTTACCGCGCGCATCGCGCACAATCGTCGTCGCGGCGCCTCCGGGCCGACTGATGACCGTCGGGAGATTCCGGGCGTCGTACTGAACGGTGGTCGCACGCGTCACGCCCACGGCCGCTTCCGGAGACCCCACACGTGGTATCTCTACTATCGCCGTAACGTTGAGCATCGGCCGCTTATCGCCGCCTGAACCCCGCGGATCGTAGCTGTACGAGATTGCATCGGTCAGAGGGGTTCGCGTTCCCATCGGCCGAATGGTCGCGGACAGCCTCCCCTCTCCGTCGAAGACGTGCTGCGTAGTGGCGCCCCCCGGCTCCTCGACACCGGTCACCCGGCCGTTCGCGTCGAACGTGTACTTCCACGGATGGCCATTCGGGTCGGTGACGGTCATTGCCGAACCACTTTGGCTGTACGTCCAGGTCCCGCCGCCGGTGGCAAGTGACTCGACGCGCCACGCATCGCCTGGCGCATACGTCGCGGTGTAGATCGTGCGTCCCTCCCCGTCGCGCTCGGAGGTGATCTGGCCGGAGCGGAGCACGTCCAGGCGAAAGTTGCCGCTGGTCGGAGCAGGACCCCACGTGTAGCTCGTGACCTGCTGCTCGCTCCGCGCCGACTGCGGATCGGGCCCGGTGACTTTTGCGAGGCGGCCAAACGCGTCATATGCGTACTGAACCACTCGGCCGTCAAAGTCGGTGACCGTGGAGAGGAGGCCGGGCCAGGCGCCGCCGGTGATCGCCCCTGTCGGAGAGTATGTCGGCGAGTAATACGAGAACTGGATCGCCCGCCCCGTGGCGTCGAGAACAGAAGCGAGGCGCCCCTGCTCGTTGTAGCTGAAGCGCATCACGTTGCCGTCGCTCTCATCCGCCATCGTGACGTTGCGATCCAGCATCTTGGCGAGCCGGCCGAGCGCGTCGAAGAAGAGCATCGTGCCGTCCGGATACCGCACCACCACCCCTCCGCCGCTGCTGGCGCGAACATCCAGGAACACACCATGAGGCGCGATGTACCCGTTGCCGCTCCGTTCGAAACGATCGACGCGGCCGGTGCCGTCGTAGTAGCTGAGCGAGCCGTCGGGCTCGGAGACGACGCGAGCAAACAGAGGGCTGTCGAAGTTCCGCCCAAGCGGCCCGAACGAATAGACGGCAGAGCTGTAAAAGCGCTGCAGCACGAAATCGAAGCCGCGCCCTCTGATCGACAGATCGACCGCGTCCCGTACGAGCTCGCCGGAGTGCATCAGGACGTTGTTCACCGCCTGCCCGCCGATGAACGGCGGCGTCTTCGACGGAAGCACCCGATCCGCCACGCGCACGGTGTCGGCGATGACGGAGACGAGATGCGTTGCGAGGCGTTGCTGCTGCCCCATGTATTCGTAGGTGGTGTTCAGGCCCGGACGGCCGCTGATGAGGAGTGATCGCCCGTGCGCCCACAACTCGTACACGCCGTCTGCCTCGGTTTTGTTCGCGAGCTGCGGCGGACGCTCGCACGAACGGCAGCCGACCGCACGCTTGTCCGCGATCGCCGGTGTCCATCGAACGCTGGCGCGCGGATCTGCGAGGACGACGACCCACGGCGACTGGAACTGATTCGCGCCGCGCTGGAGGCGCAATGTCGCGCGCATCTCTTCAGGAAACGCCGCGATCAGCGGCTTGAGCGTGAAGCTCGGAGTCGGGCGCGGATCGGCGGAGCCGTCGGGCATGCGCAGGCGGAGGTGTGCCGGGAGGAAGCCGAGCGGCGTCTGCTCGGTGACGGCCCCAGGAACGCGCGCGTTCTCGACGACGAGCGGCAGTCCCTGCGGATGGCTGTCATACAGGCCATACGGGGCGGTGACGTGGACCTGAAACGCCGCAAGACTGCCGACGTCGCCGGACTCCTGAGCGCGCAGGAACGGTGCGAGAGTCGCAGCGAGAGCGAACGCAATGCAGGCCGCGCGCGGTGAAGACGGCATTCAACGTCACCTTTCCTCGGAATAGACCTGTTCG
>DASVUA010000015.1:0-3191 GCA_036387295.1 Thermoanaerobaculia bacterium
TTCTGGTGTGGATCGTCCGCGCGTTTGCGAAACGAAAGTTTCGCGCCGCCAGCAGCACCATCAGCGACGTCGACGACTTTCTCCTCGACGTCGCACGCCGCACGAAACTCTTCCTGCTCTTCGTCCCGGCCGTCTTCCTCGGCATGCGCGCGCTCGAAGCGCCTGACGAGTTGCGCGCGCTCGTGAAGCTCGCGGCGAAGCTCTCGTTCGTCGCGCAGGTCGCGCTCTGGAGCTCCGGCGTCATCGATTTCTTCATCCGCCGCCACCGGCGCACGCGCATCGATACCGATCCCTCGGCCGTGATGACGATGAACGTCTTCCGCGTCGCTGCGATCGCCGCGATCTGGGTGTTCGCCGTGATCGCCGCAATCCAGACGCTCGGCTTCAACGTCACCACGCTCATCGCCGGTCTCGGCATCGGCGGCGTCGCCGTGGCGCTCGCGACCCAGAACATCCTCGGCGATCTCTTCGCATCGCTCTCGATCGTCGTCGACAAGCCGTTCGTGCTCGGCGACTCGATCACGGTCGACTCACAGGGCGGCACGGTCGAGCACATCGGCCTCAAGACCACGCGCATGCGCGCTCCCGGCGGCGAAGAGCTGATCATCGCGAACGGCGATCTCCTCAAGAGCCGCATCCGGAACTTCAGACGGATGAGCGAACGCCGCTCGGTGACGAAATTCGCGATCGCGCATGGCACCGATGCCGAGACGCTCGCGCGCATTCCGGCGCTGCTGCAGATGGCGGTGGAGAACCAGGAGCATGCGCGCTTCGATCGCGCGCATTTCGTCGCATTCGGCGACGCGGCGTACGAATTCGAGCTCTCGTACTTTGTGACGACACCGGAGCACAGCGTCTTCATGGACGTCCAGCACGCCGTCAATCTCGACGTCGTCCGCGCGTTCGCGGCGAACGGCGTCGCCCTCGCGCACCGCACGCCCGCCGTCGTGGCGTAGCCGGTCGGCGAAGCGCACCGCGGTGAGCGTGGCGCGCTCCGGCGCGGAACGCGATGTGCTACCGTTTCCCTCCCCGGCCTCCGCGGCGGAGAGAGAGACTCCATGATCAAGTTTGGAACTTCGGGATGGCGTGGCGTGATCGGCGAGGATTTCACGTTCGAGAACGTCCGCATCGCCAGCCAGGGCGTGGCCAATTACCTCAAAAAGACCCGCCAGCCCGGCACCGGCGTCATCGTCGCGTACGACACCCGCTTCCTCTCGGAGAAGTTCGCGTCGGAAGCGGCGAAAATCCTCGCCTTCAACGACATCAAAGCGTTCCTCTGCACGCGCGACGTGCCGACGCCCTGCGTCTCCTTCGAGATCGTCCGCCGCCACGCCATGGGGGCGATCAATTTTACCGCCTCTCACAATCCGCCCGAATACAACGGCCTGAAGTTCTCGACGTCCGACGGCGCACCGGCGATGCCGGAGATCACCAAGCAGATCGAGCGCGAAGTGCATGCGGTGCAACAGAAGAACGAGCGCCTCGACGTCTACGAAAAGACGGAGCTGATCGAGGCGATCGATCCGAAAGACCGCTACCTCAGCGAGCTGCGCTCGAAGATCGACGTCGAGGCGATCGGCAAGAGCGGCCTGCGCATCGCGATCGATTCGCTCTACGGCACCTCACGTGATTACCTCGACTACTTTCTGCTCGAGGCAGGCGTGCAGGTGAAGATCATTCACAACTATCGCGATCCGTATTTCGGCGGTTTTTCACCGGAATGCAGCGAAAAGAATCTCTCGGAGCTGCGCAAGGTGGTGAGCCACGAAAAGTTCGATCTCGGGCTGGCCACCGACGGCGACGCCGACCGCTTCGGCATCATCGACGAGCGCAATCGCTTCGTCTCGCCGAACATCATCCTGGCGCTGCTCGCGGTGTATCTGAAGCGCTACCGGAAGATCCCCGGCGGATTGGCCCGCTCGGTCGCGACGACGCATCTCATCGACGCGATCGCGCGGAAGCTCGATGTGCCGCTCTACGAGACGCCGGTGGGGTTCAAGTACATCGGCGAGTTGATTCTCGACGACAAGATCGCCCTCGGCGGCGAGGAGTCGGCCGGCATGTCGATGTACCGCCATCTCCCCGAAAAAGATGGCGTTCTCGCCTGCCTCCTGGTCGCCGAAATGGTGGCGGTCATGGGCAAAAAGATCGGCGCCCTGATCGACGACATGCATCAGGAGTTCGGCCACTACTATTCGAAGCGCGTCGACCTGAAGCTCACGCCGCAGCTGCGCGATTCGGTGGCGGCCAAGCTCGCGAATCCGCCGGACCAGATCGACGGCATGGCCGTGCGCGACGTGAACACGACCGACGGCGTGAAGCTGATCTTCAACGAGCAGACGTGGCTGCTGTTCCGGATGTCGGGCACCGAGCCGGTCGCGCGCGTTTACGCGGAGGCCTGCTCGCCGAAGGATCTGAAACACGTGATCGATGCCGGACGGAAGTTCGTCGCCCCCGCTGCATGAAATATCCGTTCGAGACCTTGCTGCTCGTCTGCACCGGCGCCCGCTGCAACAACGGCGCAAAGCATGGCGACGAGCGCGGCGAGCTGATTCGCGAAGAACTGAAAGCGCACAACAAGAAGCTTGGCCGCAAGCCGACGGTGCGCATCTGCGCGGTGTCGTGTCTCGACCTGTGCGATCACGGTCCGAACATCGTCGCCCATCCGGGCGGCACGACGTACTCCGGCCTCAATCGCGCCACGGCGCGGATGGTGTACGACGCCGAAACCGGCGATGGCCCGAAACGCCCCGACCTCGAACTGGAGCTGTGATGAGATTCGCTCTATTGCTCGCGATGCTGTTGCCGCTCGGCACAACGGCACAGACGACCGACCGGATCGCGATCTACGGAACGCTCGGCCAGAGCCCCGAAACGTGGCACGGGCAGGCCGACATGCAGGCGGTGAATTTCGAATTCGCCCATGCGATCTCGCCGCGCACCGACGTCGCGATCGTGCTCTCGCCGACCTCGTTCGACCAGCCGCGCAGCTGGTTCGGCGAGCAATACGACGACGGCAACGAACGCGTCCGCGCGATCGCCGCCTCGCTCCTCATGCGCCGCACGTTCAACCGCGATTCATCGCGCGCGCAGTTCTACGGCGAGGCCTCGACCGGACCGATGTACGCCGACCGCGCGGTGCCGGCGTCGACGTCGCGCTTCAATTTCGTGTCGCAGTTCGGCGCAGGAGT
>DASVUA010000016.1:0-11304 GCA_036387295.1 Thermoanaerobaculia bacterium
CTCGCGTATTACGTGCAGCCGCCGGATCGCGACGACGTCAACAGCGAAGTGGCGATGCAGGACATCGTTGAGACGCTCGACGCGCCGCTGTTCGTCGATACACGCGATGCATGGGGCGGCGCGCGCCGCCTCGCCGTCGTGCGTGTGACGCGCCCCGATCGCAACGCGCAACGGCTGCTCTGGCGCGAGGTGCTCGGCGTCGCGGGAGACGCCGACGGGGGGGCTCCGGCGGGCCGGCATGGCCGGCAGCACTGGTTGCCGAAGGCTGAACGCACGCCTCTCGCGGAAAGCGCGATCCAAGCGCAAACAAGTGCCGCCGGCCATGCCGGCCCGCCGGAGGCCCCCGGTCGGTCTTCTCTCCTGGTCATCGACGATCTGGTCGAGCAGTTCGATTTCGCACCGGAGATGATTGCGCGCGCCGCGCGTGCGGCCGGTCGCGCGACCGACGCGCGCACGTTGTGGGACGTCTGCCAGCAGCAGGTCTCGTGGCGCATCGACGATCTTGCACAACGCATCACCACGCGTCAGCAGTGGGACGATCTCGTGCTCGAAGCCGATCCGACCGCGCAGCTGCGCGAGATCGCGTCGCAGGTCGCGCAGCGTGCGCGCGTGTACGAGCACTGGGGCTTCGCCTCACGCTTCACGCGCGGCCGCGGCATCACCGCCTTGTTCGCCGGTCCGAGCGGCACCGGCAAAACGATGGCCGCGGAAATCCTCGCCGGCGAGCTGGGACTCGAGCTCTATCGCATCGATCTCTCCGGCGTCGTCAGCAAGTACATCGGCGAGAGCGAGAAGAACCTCCGCCGCGTGTTCGATGCGGCCGAGCAGAGCGGCGCGATTCTTTTCTTCGACGAAGCGGATGCGCTGTTCGGCAAACGCACCGACGTCAAAGACAGCCACGATCTCTACGCGAACATCCAGGTGAACTACCTCCTGCAGCGGATGGAGGATTACGCCGGACTCGCGATCCTGGCCACGAATCGCAAGACGGCGCTCGACCGCGCGTTCCTCCGGCGGCTGCGTTTCGTGATCGACTTTCCGTTCCCTGACGCGGTGCAGCGCGAGCGCATCTGGCGCAATGCGTTTCCGCCGCATGCGCCGGTCGGCAAGATCGACTTCGAGTTCCTGTCGCGGCTCGAGATCGCGGGCGGCAACATCCGCAACGTCGCACTCGGCGCGGCGTTTCTCGCCGCGGCCGACGGCGGCTCCATCGAAGAGCGTCACGTGATGCATGCGGTGCGGCGCGAGTACGCGAAGATCCAGAAGCTCGTCACCGAAACCGAATTCGGCCGCCATTTCCGAGGGCGCGCATGAAGGTGACGATCGACCGGATCGTGCTGACGAATGTCTCGTTGCGCGAGCAGGATGCGGACGAGTTTCGCGGCGCGGTGACGGCGGAGCTGTCGCGCCTCATCGAGCAGCAAGGCGTTCCCTCGGCCGCTTCGACAGGTTCGTTGCACGTGCCGTTGCGCAACGGAAACGACCTCGCCGCCGATGTCGCCGCATCGCTCTACACCGCACTCGGAGCAAAGGGCTGAGCGATGGCGCGCTACGCGAAATTGCAGCAGCCGGACAGCACGCGCGACGCGACCTCGCGCGACGCTCGTCCGCGCCGCGCGCGGAGCGAAGAGCGCCAGCCGCAGCGGACGAACGCGGTCAGCAATCAACGCATGCTGCGCAAGCTGCGCGCGCAGAAACCGCAGCAACAGGAAGAGCAAACAGCCGACACCGACGCGCAGGCGCGCGAGATCGCTTCGCTGCTGCGCAATGACGCCGACGATCAAACGGGACAAGCCCGCGCGCGCATCGAATCGCTTCCCGAAACAGAACGCGCCGACGTCACGGCGAAACTGCAGAACGAACTGTCGACTGGCGACAAGCAGCGCGCCGAAACGACGCTCGCGAAGCCGGCGCCGAACGTCGTTCAGCCGCAGACCGGCGAGCCCGCGCAGACGAAAGACGCCGCGCCGCAAACGAAAGAAGCGCGTGCGAACGAGCCGGCCATCGAAGAGCAGGAACAAGCGGCCGCGCTCGACGAAGAGGTCTCGGAAGAACGCGAACAGAAAGACGAAAAAGAGGGGGCGGAGAAGGACAAGAAGAAACGCAAACCGCGCGACGGAAAAACCGCGCGCGAAACGAAGGTAGCCGAGGTTGACGCGAGTGCGTCCGCCACACGTGATTCGGACGAAACCACGCAAGGAAAACCGGAAGCGCTCAAACCAGCGGAGCCGGTGCAACCGGCCGCCGGCGGCGCGCAAAAGCCGGAGCAGCTCGCGACCGTCGAAGAACCGAAAGCGCCCGCGCAAGCAAAAGCAGTCGACGTCGCGAAGCCCGCCGAATCGGCGCAAACAGCTCCTGCCGCCGGCGGTGCACCGAGCGGCCCCGCACAGAAAGTGGCCGGAGAGGCGCTCGAAAAAATGGGCGCACCGGTCGAAGCACGCACTGCCGCGCGTTCAGGTGGCGGTGCTGGTGCAGCGGCCGGTCCCGCTCCCGCGAGTGCGGCGCCTGTTGCGGCCGGCGGTGGCGGCGGTGGTGGCGGCGGCGGCGAGGCCGCGGTGGAGGAAGCCGCTCCTGAATCGGCCGAGGCGCAGGAAACCGAAGAAAAAATGGCGGAGGCGGAGCCGGACACCGATGAATCCGCGTCCGCGGAACCGGAACCGCGCGACGAAGAAGTGTCCGCCGACAAAGCGATGGAGGATTCGGAAAACGAATCGCCGTCGCAGGTCGAAGAACAAGCGAAGGCGGCGGAAGAAGAAGACGCCGCGGCGCGCACCGGCGGCGGTGAAGCGGCCGCACCGGAATCAGAAGAAGACGAAGACGCGCCACCAGCGGCAAGCGTCGAATTGCCGGCCGAAGAACGCGAGGCGGCGCTCGGATCGATCAGCGAAGAAGCGGGCGGCGGCGCCGAAGGTGGTGTTGGCGGAGGGGGACGTGGTGGCGGTGCGGTTCCGGATCAACCGGCCGAAGCACCGCCTGACGTTTCGTCGGCGCCTCCGGCCGAAGCGATGGCGCAGGTCAGCAGTCTCAAAGTCGGCCAGATCGCCGGCGCGATCGCGGGCGTCAGTGCCGCGGTCGACGGCAAAGTCTCGGAGAAGAAATCGGAGCTCGCCGCGAACGCGCCGTCGATGAAGCGTCCGTCGGGCGCGCCGCAGACGAAAGATGCACGCGCCGCGATCGAAAGTGGCGGCGCCGGCGCCGCGGCAGAAGGGCTCGAAGTCGTTGCGCCGGCAGGCGAAGCGGTATCGGCCGAAGAGCAATTGCAGCCGGTCGAAATCGCCGGTCCCGCACCGACCGATCAGGTCGCGGCGCCGCGTGTTTCCGGTGGCGCCGAGGGGGGGACGATGTCGGCGGCCGACGTCGAGAATCTCGAATCGGCCATCGAAACGCTGCCGACCAGCGACCCCGCGCTCGAAGAGACGGCCGGACCTCCGCCGACCGTCGAGCTGGTCGGCGAGGCCGATCCCGCGGTCGCCGCGGAACAGCGGACGCAGCTCGAGGAAAAGACCGCCAGCCTCGAAGCCGAAGGTGCGGAAGACGCCGCGAAACCGCTCGGCGAAAACGAGATCTACCCGGTCGTTCCGGACGAAACGCTCACCGCGAAAGTCGAAGGCGGCGCAGGCGGTGGTGCTGCCGCTTCGGTGGCGGTCGACGATGAAACCGCGGCCATCGTCGCGGAAGAAAAGGAGGGGGACAGCGTCCGCTCCGCGGCCTCGGCCGCACAGGCGGAGATGACCGCCGCCGAGAGCGAGCACGAGACCGAAGTCGCCACGAAAAACTCCGAGCACGAGAGCGCCGTCGCCGAAGCGGTCGCCGCGAACGAAGAGCAGCAGACCGCGCGCCGCAACAGCGCGAAGAGCGAAGTCGAAGCGAAGCGCGGCGAGTGGACGAGCGAGCAGCGGACGATGGTCGACAAATCGCGCGGCGATGCCGACGCGGCGATGGCGGAGTCCGACGCCACGGTCGCGCGCGAGCAGACCAGCGCCGATGAACGAGCCGCGCAGGAAATCGAGCACGGCAACGAAGAAGCGGCCACCGCGCGGAAGAACGCCCAGCGCGATGCAAAGAAGGAGAAGCAGAAGGCCGATTCGGAAAAAGGAGGCTTCTTCGACTGGGTTGCATCCGCCGCGACGTCGTTCTTCAACGGATTGAAAGCGGCGATCGGCTCGATCTTCGACGCCGCGCGTGCGCTGGTCAAAGGGGCGATCGAGCTCGCGCAGAAAGCGGCTGCCGCGATCATCGACGCCGCGCGCGACGCGATCATCGCCGGGATCCGTTTCGCCGGCGAGGCGTGCATGCTCGCGGCCGATTTCCTTCTGGCCGGATTTCCCGAGTTACGCGATCGCGTCAAGGGCGCGATTCAGGACACCGTCTCCGCCGCTGAAGATGCGGTGAACGAGTTTGCCGACAACCTGAAGCGCGGCGTGCAGGAACTGCTCGACGCGTTGGGCAAAGCGCTCGACGCGGCGCTGTCGATGCTGCAGAAAGGGCTCATGGCCGCGGTCGACGCGGTCGCCAAAGCGGTCGAAGGGGCGATCAAAGCGGCCAAGGCGGCGATGGATGCGCTCGCGCAGTTCGCGCAGATCATCAAGGACGTCGCGGCCGGACCGGGCGCCTGGCTCGCGAACCTCGGCGCGGCCGTCGTGGACGGCATTCAGAACCATCTCTGGAAAGAGCTGAAGGCGGCGGTCAAAGGATGGTTCAACGCCAAAGTCGATTCGCTCCTCGGCATCGGCACGATGATCTGGGACGTCCTCCAGAAGGGGAAGATCACCGTCGCCCAGATCGGCACGATGGCCTTCAATGCATTGAAGGCCGCGATTCCGATGGCGCTCATCCAGCTCCTGGTCGAGAAGCTGGTCGCGATGATCGTCCCCGCCGCCGGCGCGGTGATGGCCATCGTGGAAGGGCTGCAGGCGGCGTGGGGCTCGATCAGCGCAATCCTCACCGCCATCGGCAAATTCATCACGTTCCTGAAGGCCGTGAAAGGCGGCGGCGCCGGTCCGCAATTCGCGTCCGCGCTCGCTGCAGGCGCGGTGGCCGTGATCGAGTTCGTCTCCAGCTTCCTCCTCGTCAAGCTGATCGGCCCCGCGAAAAAAGTCGGCGGCAAAGTCAAAGCGATCGCCGGCCGCATCATGGCCAAGCTCAAGAAAATCGGAGCAAAGATCGCGAGAGCGGCGAAGAAAGTCATCGCGAAGATCAAGAAGGGTCTGAAGAAGATCGCGAAGAAGCTGGGGTTCGGGAAGAAGAAGAAAAAGTCGCGGTCGAAGAAGGACAAGGACAAATCAGCAGACCGGATTGCGAAAGCGGAGCGCGTCATCATTCCCGCGCTTCGCTCGCAGACGACGAACGGCCTTTCGACGATTCTGGCGGCGCCGCGCATGCTGTATTGGCGCGTCCGGTTCCGGCTGTCGCAGGCGTCGATTTCCGGCGACAAGGTCACGCTCGCCGCCAGCCCGCCGAAGACCATCGACATCGGCGATGCGGTGACGGCGGATGTGCTGCGGAAGCTCGTCTACGACGCCGTCCGCGAGTTGATTGCCGACCCGCAGGTGAAGGCCGCCGCCGAAGGGATGAATCAGCAGGGAACCGCGGGCGACCCGATCAAGGTGCAGCCCGGAATCGGCCATCCGGCCATGGTGCGGCGCGCGCAGGAGGGTGGGCTCGCACTGCCGCCCGACAAGACACGCACGTTCGCGCACGCGCCGCACGAAGGAGGCGGCGGAGTGAAGGCGACGGAGACGAAGACGTCGGGCGAGACGAACGCGCGCGTCGAAGAGATTGGCCTGTACCAGAACATGCCGCAATACCTGGGGCAGATCCGAAACGCGAAAGGAAATCCGATGTCGCAGCAGGAGCTGGCGCTCGGCCTCAAGACCTTCGCCCGCACCGGCAGAATCGTTGATCTCCGGCTCGCCGCACACAAGGAAAGACTCGGCGCAATCACGCAGCTGATGTTCGGGCGCGAAGCGATCCGCAACCCTGCCGCCCTCGCGCACTCGATGATGACGCTCGACCTGATGCAGGCCGGCAAGATCAGCACGCACGAAGCATTTTCGAACGTCAAGCGCGAGAGAGGATGGCGGGGCTTCGCGAAGCCCGGAACCGGCGGTGGCCTGCATCCGATGTCCGGTGGCGGCGCTGCGGGCGTCGGGCAGAGTCTCTGGAATGAGATGGATCCGGCGAACAAAGAGAAGCGCGACCCGAACAAGCCGCGCGGCAAGGCCGCCGGCGAGGTAGTGCGCCGTGAAGCGGCTCTCTTCGAGAAATGGATACTGATGGAGATGAACGCGAAAAAACTCGTCTTTCCGAACGAAGCAGCGGCTCGCGCGAAGCTCTATCCGATCATCATCCGCAAGCTGCGCAAGTTCTTCATGGTGCCGAAACCGGGGTGGGTGTGATGTACGCAACGATACGGATGCCGATCGCGCAGCGCGTCGATCAGAAGCGGATGGCCAGCATCGCTTATGACCTCGACCTCGATATGAACAACTACATCGAGGCGACGGCCGAGCAGCCTCTCGAGATCGTCTACAACGTCGCCGGACTGTCGACGTTTCTGCACTACATCGAAGACCGCATTCTCGGGGTGCCGTATCTCGTTGCTCGCGGCGACGAGGCCGAGCGTCTCGCCGCGGAAGTCGCGAAGAAGATCCGCATCGTCACGGCCGCCGATCTCGCCCGGACCTTCGCCGCGGAGACCGCGGATGACGCCGAATTGCGGCGCCATCTCGCGCATGCCGCACTTCTCGCGCCGCCGCAGCACGACGCTACGTTCGACGGCTACTTCCGCGCGGCGTTCTCTCATCCGTCAGCCGAGGTGCGGCGTTTCATGATCGTCGCGGTCGGATACATCGGCTGGCCTGAGCTCGCGCCACCGCTGCAGCATCTCGTGGAAAACGATCCCGACAGCGATGTGCGCCGCGACGCGGGCGCGATGCTGGGCGCGCTGCTGGAAGGAGCGAAGTAACCCCCATGCCCTCCGAATTTCCCAACCGTCCTCGCTTTCTCAAAGGTGCGCTCGTCGTTTACGAGTCGCAGGATGCCGGGGGGCCGCCGCCGAAGGTGGTCGGGTTTCAATACAACCCGGAAAGCGTCAAGCGGACGCTCGAACGGCGTGCGGTCGAAGCAAAAGGGGGCGGCGGCGGGACGCCGAACAAGGACGACCTGATGCGGGCGCAGGGGCCGCCGGCGGAGACGATCGTCATGACCGTCACCATCAACGCCGACGAGCAGCTCGAAGCGCCGGACGAGAATCGCAGCGCGGTCGAAAGCGGCATTTACCCCGTGCTGTCGATGCTCGAAATGCTGCTCTATCCCTCCTCCGCGAAGATCGAAGAAGTGAAGAACCTCGCCTCCGCCGGCGAGGTGCAGATCAGCCCTGCCGACCTGCCGTTCGTGCTGCTCGTGTGGGGCGAATCGCGTGTCGTGCCGGTGCTCATCACCGGCTTCACGATCAACGAGACCGGCTTCGACGTGAAGCTCAATCCGCTCGCCGCAACGGTCGAGCTGAACATGAAAGTGCTGACCTACCTCGAGCTCAAGAGCGGCAGCGTCGGACGCGACGCGTACCTCGCGTACCAGCAGCACAAAGAACGGCATGCGCAGGCGCTGCAGCCGGCGCGCAACGAACAGGCCATCCGCGATCTCGTCGCGGGTGCGCGGGTGAGGTGAAGCGATGTTCTTCAAAGGCAGCCGCTACATCGGAGTGGAAGAAGCGACGCTCACGGGCGACGACGGACGCGAAGTGCGCTACGTGAAGACGCGCTTCATCCCGCACAGCGCGGCGCGATTCGGACATGCGCTCGCGGAAGGGGAACGCCTCGATCACCTCGCGTTCCGCTACTACCGCGATCCGGAGCGCTTCTGGCGCATCTGCGACGCGAACGCCGCGCTCTGGCCCGAGGATCTCGTTGCTGAGGTTGGACGCACCATCGCCATTCCGCCGTCGGAATGAGAGACGAGTCACGCATGCCGCAATCGAACGCGATCTCGTATCAACTCTCCGTCGGCGGCGCGCCGGTCGGGGAAGAGCTCGCGTCGGCGATTCAGCAGGTCGAAGTGGAAGATCACGCCGAGCTGGCCGGCATCCTCCGTCTCAAAGTCGGCGTGAGCGTCCGCGCCGACGGCAGCGGCTGGACGGTCATCGACGACGCCACGTTCACCCGCCTCGCGCCGGTCAAGCTCTCCGCCATCGCCGGCAGCTCCGGCGCGCAGACGCTCATCGACGGATTCGTCATCGAGACCTCCGTGCAATTCGGCGCGCAGCCGGGTGAATCGATGCTCACCGTCGTGGCCATGGACGGCTCGGTGCTGATGAACCTCGAGGAAAAAGTGCGGAGCTGGCCCGCGACGTCCGACAGCGACATCGCCGCCACGATCTTCGGCGATTACGGATTCGCCTCCGACGTGACGGCCACCGCACAGGCGCACAGCGAAGAGCAGCAGACCACGATGCAGCGCGGCACCGACATGCAGTTCCTGCAGTGCCTCGCGCGCCGCAACGGCTATCAGTGCTACGTCGAAGCCGACGCGGCGACGGGCAAAAACACCGGCCACTTTCATCCGCCGGCCACGCAACAGCAGCCGCTCGGAACGCTTTCTGTGAATCTCGGCGAAGCGACCAACGTCGATGCGTTTCAACTGCGCCACGACATGCTCCGCCCGGTGCACGCGAAGGTGAACGGGCTCGAGATCGAGAGCGCGTCCGAGCAGGCCATCGCTGCCGATTCCGCGAGCCTCCCGCTCCTCGGCAGGGAGGCGACGGTCGGCGCCGACAAGCCGCGCACCGTGCTGCTTTCGCAGAGTGGACTCGGATACGGCGGCGATTGGCAGGTGCTCGCGCAGGCAGTGGTCGACCGTTCGTCCTGGGCCGTGACGGCGGAAGGCGAGCTGAGCACGTCGACGTTCGGCGCGATCCTCCGGGCGAAAAAGACCGTGCAGGTGCGCGGCATCGGACGCCTTTTCTCCGGCGCGTTCTACATCCAGCGCGTGCTGCACACCTTTTCGTCGAAAGGCCACAAGCAGCGCTTCACGCTGCGCCGCAACGCGACCGGCCTCACCGGAACCGAGACTTTCACGGAGGCGTCATGACCACGCAGCTCGAACAGCTCCTGCCGCGCGTCCCCGATCCGGTGCGCTTCTTCGGCAAACATCGCGGCCTCGTCACCGACGTCGACGATCCGCTCGGCATCGCGCGCATCCGCGCCACGGTGCCCGAGCTTTTCGGCGGCGAGTCGACCGGCTGGGCGTTGCCGGCGCTGCCGTATGCGGGCGAAAACCAGGGCTTTCACACCATTCCTCCCATCGGCGCCGGCGTCTGGATCGAGTTCGAAGCAGGCGACGTGGCGCGGCCGATCTGGAGCGGCTGCTGGTGGCGTGAAGGGACGCTGCCGCGGAATGAAAAAGGGACGGAGGCAAAGCCGCCGCTGAAGATCCTCCGCAGCAGCGAAGGGATGCTCGTCGCGCTCGACGACGACGCGAAGACCATCACGCTCAGCGACTCTTCCGGCGCGAACATGCTGACCATCAAGGCCACGGCCGGTCAGCTCGTGCTGAAGGCGGCGACGAAGGTCATTTTCGAATCGCCGCAGATCGACATCGTGCAGGGGGCGACGCATCCGATGGTGTTCGGCGACGACCTCCTGAAGTACCTCAACGAGATCGTCATCAACTTCAACACGCACACGCATCCCGGCCAGACCGCGGGCCCGTATCCGGTGACGCCGATGATTCCGACGCCACCGATGTCGCCGCCGCTGCCGACGCTGCTGTCGATGAAAGTGAAGGCCGGCTGATGCGCGAGTACTTTGATCATCCGTTCGACATCGACGCGCGCGGCCGCGTGGCGGTGACGCCGCCCGACGATCACGTGCGCGACCTGATCTGGCAGGTGCTGTTCACCGCGCCGGGCGAGCGGGTCAATCGTCCTGATTTCGGCTGCGGTCTGCAGACGCTCGTCTTCGCGCCGAACAGCAGCGCGCTCGCGGCGGCGACGCAGTTCACCGTGCAGGGCGCATTGCAGCGCTGGCTCGCCGACCGGATCGTCGTCGAACGGGTGCGCATTCACTCCGACAACGAAGTGCTGACGGTCGAGGTGTCGTACATCCGCCGCGATACGGGACAGCGGCAGTCCGACGTCTTCTCCCATGGAGGCACGGCGTGAGCGTCCGTCACGAAGACCTGCTCTGCGGCGTCGACACCGCACGCGACGATGTCGCGCAGCACGACACATTGCAGGGCATCGATTTCCTCGAGATCGTCACGACGCCGCAGGCCGACAACCAGCGCGTGCTGGTGGTGAGCTTCCTTCCAAAGTCAGGAACGGGGCAGACGAATCTCGAGGCGATGCTCGACGGCCTTCACGGAAAACTGCAGAAGGTCGAGATCGCGGGCGGCGTGCGCGAGCGGGCCATCGAGATCGTCGAGGTGAGGCGTGCCGGCAGCGTGCTGCGCATCCGCGTCGACCGGCCGGGCGATTTTTCCGATTACACGCTCACGCTCCACCACCCGGCGCTGCATCCCGCCTACGCCTCCGTCGTCTTCAATTTCAAAGCGGCCTGCCCGAGCCACTTCGATTGCCGCGCCGACAAAGCCTGCCCGCCGCCGGAAGAGGTCACGCGCACGATCGACTATCTGGCGCGCGATTACGCGTCGTTCCGTCAGGCGCTGTTCGATCTCATCCCCACTATCCATCCCGACTGGATCGAACGGAGTCCGGCCGACGTCGGCACCGCGCTCGTCGAGCTCATGGCGTATGCCGCCGATCACCTCAGCTACTACCAGGACGCGGTGGCGAACGAGGCCTGGCTGGAGACGGCGCGGCAACGCATTTCGGTGCGCCGCCACACGCGCCTCATCGATTACGCGATGCACGACGGTGCGAGCGCGCGTGTGTTCGTCCATTTCACCGCCGGCGACGCCGCCTCGATTCCGGACGGCACGCAGATCCTCACGCGGCTCACCTCCACGATTGCCGGACGCGACACGCATCTGCCGGTCATCGCCGGTTACGGTCCTGCCGCCGCGCGCGCGGCACAGGCGGCATTCGAGGTGTACGGCGGCGGCGCGAACATTCATCCCGAGCTCAACGAATTGCCGGTGTATGCATGGGGCCGCGGCAAGTGTTGTCTGCCTGTCGGCACCACGCGTTGCGATGTGGCGAAGAACGTCACCGCACTGCTCGCGAAAGGCGATTTCCTGCTGCTCGAAGAGCTGCATCCCGCCACGCTGCTGCCGGACGATACGCAGCCTTCGCACCGGCAGGTGGTGCGGCTCGTCGACGTCTACTCGGTCGTCGATCCGCTG
>DASVUA010000017.1:0-4189 GCA_036387295.1 Thermoanaerobaculia bacterium
GAAATGGTCGGTCATCGAAGCAGGCCTCAAGACGCTGCAGGGCAGATCGGTCGTCAACTCGATCTCCCTCAAAGAAGGAGAGGATGTCTTTCGCCATCATGCGCGGCTCTGCAAACGCTACGGCGCCGCCGTGATCGTCATGGCGTTCGACGAAGAAGGACAGGCCGACACCGTCGAGCGCAAGGTTGCGATCTGCTCGCGTGCGTACGACATCCTGGTGAACGAAGTCGGCTTCGATCCCACCGACATCATCTTCGACGTCAACGTGCTCACCGTCGCCACCGGGATGGAAGAGCACAACGCGTACGGCGTCAACTTCATCGAAGCCGTGCGCCGGCTGCACGAAAAATATCCGCTCATCAGCACCAGCGGCGGCATCTCGAACGTGTCGTTCTCGTTCCGCGGCAACAACGTCGTGCGCGAGGCGATGCACGCCGCGTTTCTCTATCACTCCATCAAAGCCGGGCTCACGATGGGCATCGTCAACGCCGGGCAGCTCGGCATTTACGAAGAGATTCCGAAAGACCTCCTCGAGCTCGTCGAAGACGTGCTGCTCAACCGCCGTCCCGACGCCACCGAACGGCTGATCTCATTCGCCGAAACGGTCAAAGGCAAAGGGAAAGCGGAAACGGCGAAAGAAGAGGAAGAGTGGCGCCACGGCACCGTCGAAGAGCGCCTCTCGCACGCGCTCGTGAAAGGCATCGTCGACTACATCGACGCCGATGTCGAAGAAGCGCGGCAAAAGTATGCGACCGGTTTGTCGATCATTGAAGGGCCGCTGATGGACGGCATGAACATCGTCGGCAACCTTTTCGGCGCCGGCAAGATGTTCCTGCCGCAGGTCGTCAAGAGCGCGCGCGTGATGAAGAAAGCCGTCGCCTATCTGCTGCCGTTCATGGAGCAGGAGAAGCTCGCGTCGGGCGATACGTCGACGCGCGGCAAGATCCTTCTCGCGACGGTGAAAGGCGACGTTCACGACATCGGCAAAAACATCGTCGGCGTCGTCCTCGGCTGCAACAACTACGAGATCATCGACCTCGGCGTCATGGTGTCGGCCGACAAGATTCTCGACCGCGCAGAGGAAGAAAACGTCAACATCATCGGCCTCTCGGGACTCATCACGCCGTCGCTCGACGAGATGGTGCACGTCGCGCGTGAGATGGAACGCCGCAACTTCCGCGTGCCGCTGCTCATCGGCGGCGCGACCACCTCGAAGCTGCACACCGCCGTCCGCATCGCGCCGCGCTACAGCGCGCCGACCGTGCACGTCATCGACGCCTCGCGCTGCGTGACCGTCGTCAGCACGCTTCTTTCCGATCGCACCGACGACTACGCGGCCGGCGTTCGCGCGGAGTACGACAAGCTGCGCGAAGGAATCGACCGGCGCGCCATCGAGATCCTTCCGCTCGAAACCGCACGCGCACGTGCGCCGAAGCTCGACTTTGCGCCGGAGCCGCCGCCGTTCACCGGCGTTCGCGTCCTCGAAGACGTGCCGCTCGAAGAGATCGAGCCGTTCATCGACTGGACGCCGTTCTTCCAGACCTGGGAGCTGCGCGGCCGCTATCCCGAAATCCTCGAAGAGCCGCGCGCCAAAGAGTTGTACGACGACGCGCGCAAACTCCTCGGCGAGATCATCGAGAAGCGTCTATTGAAAGCGCGCGCGGTGTACGGAATCTGGCCCGCCGAGCGCCGCGGCGACGACATCGTCATTCCCGGCGCGACGTTCCACACGCTCCGGCAGCAGCAGGCGACCAACACCGGCGAGAACCTCGCGCTGGCCGACTTTGTCGCGGAATCGGGCGACTACGTCGGCGGCTTCGCCGTCACGGCCGGCCTCGGCGTGCACGAGCTCGTGGCCGAGTTTCAGAAAGATCACGACGACTACAACTCGATCATGACGAAAGCGCTGGCGGATCGTCTCGCCGAAGCGCTCGCCGAGAAGCTGCATCGCGACGTGCGGCGCGAGTGGTACGCGAAAGACGAGACTCTTTCCGGCGCGGAACTGATCGCAGAAAAGTACCGCGGCATTCGCCCCGCACCCGGCTATCCCGCTTGCCCCGACCACACCGAGAAGCGAACGTTGTTCGACGTGCTCGGTGCCCAGCAGCTCGGAATCGAGCTCACCGAATCCTTCGCCATGACGCCGGCCGCGTCGGTCAGCGGCTTCTACTTCGCGCACCCGCAAGCGCGCTACTTTGCGGTGGGAAAACTCGGCCGCGATCAGATGGAGGATTACGCGAAGCGGAAAGGGATGTCGCTCGCGGAAATCGAGCGCTGGCTCGCGCCGAACCTCGCGTATGAGCCCGAAGCCGAGCCCGCCCTCACGCGGTAACCCTGGTGGAGCGGCGGGCTCTTAGCCCGCCGAAACCGGATGGAACGGCGGGCTGAACACGCCCGCCGTTCTTCCACGCACTTACTCGAAAACAGTCGCGCTGGGGTTCACGACGCGGGTGACGATCTCCTGGAACGTCCCCTTGGGGCCGGTGAACTCGCAGACAACACGCACCGTCACCGGGCCGTTCGCGCCTGTGACCGTGTTTCCGGCCTGCGCGGGTGCCCAGAACTCCACGACTTCCCGCTCCGAAGCCGGAACGACGACGTCGAACGGCTGCGAGTGACGCACCGTATAAGCGCCCTCGGAGACCGACTGCACCGAGACCCGACGAAGCGTGATCGCGTCCGTCGACGGATTGCCGACGCGGACGGCGTATTGGATGTTGATGCCGCCCTGGACATGGCGAGCTGCCGGAGGGACGCCCGACTTCTGAATGATCTCGACGGTCGGCTGCACCGTCTTCGCGTTCGATGTCGTGGCCGTGCTGTTGTTGCTGCTGTTGTCGTTTGCGTTGGTGCTGTTGCCGGAAGAGGCGCAAGCACCGAGAAGAACGAGAGAGAGAGCAAGCAATTTTCTGCGCATAAAAGTAAAGGACAGGCATTTCTGCCTGTCCTCGCCTTGCTGCCGTGAGGATCAGGCCTTAGCCCGTCCTCAAGCGTAACTTACTTGAGATAGGAGAGCATTTCCTTCGCGGTCGGCGCGTCTTTTCCTGACGGCTCGAGCTCGAGGTACTTCGAGAGCGCTTCGCGCGCTTCAGCCGACTTGCCGCTGCGGACGTACACCATGCCGAGCTCGTAGAACGCCTTCGCGAATTTCTCATCGGCGGCGACGGCCTGGCGCAGCGCGGCTTCCGCTTCGCTGTCTTTGCCTTCGTTGATCAGACGCGCGGCCGTATTGAAGAGCGCGTTCGCATTCGCGGGGAGCTTCTTCTGCGCGGCAGCGGCGTTGGTCTTGTCGCCGAGGGCGGTGTACGACGCATGCAGGATCGCCCACATGTCGGTGTCTTCCTCGTCGAACTCGAGCGCCTTTTTCGCGGCGTCGACTGCTTTCTGATGATTCTTCTGACGGGCGTTCGCCTTGGCGAGCGCCATCCAGCCGGCGGCGAGGTCAGGCTTCGCCGCAACTGCCGCGTCGAACTTCGCGATCGCGCCGTTGATGTCGCCGGCGTTCATCAGGCTCGCGCCTTCGTTGTACGCCGCGACTGCCGGATCGACTTTGGCGGTCTGCAGCTGCACTTCCGTCGTCTCGACGCGCTGGCCCGCACCCGGCTTGCTGAGCTCGAAATCACGCGTGTCCGTGTCGCCGAGCTTCATCTTGATCGTTTCTTCGTACGGCGCGTAGCCCTCGGCGGTGACCGTGTACTTGTACCGGATCGTGCCGTCGATGACCATGATGGTGTAGCCACCATCCTTGCGCGATTTCAGCTCGCGCGAAAAATTCTTCCCTTCCACCGCGACGACTTTGATCGTGGCATTCGGAATGGGCTGTTTGGTAGAGGCGTCGATGACTTTGCCCGTCATGCGTGCTTCGCCGAGTGCGAAGGCATTTCCGGTGACGAGCAGAAGCGTAACGATGCTGAGCGCGAGGGATCTACGCATGAAGTTTTGTCTCCTGTCTTGATTGGCTCTCGTGCTAACGAATCGACCGTCGGCGCGATTCCGATTCCGCTCAGTCGAACGTCAGGTACGTCTGATCCTTGAGGCCGCGCTCGTAATCCTGAAGCAGACGCATCCCTTCATTCGGCTTCACGCGGTCCTGCTTGATGGCGACGTCGATCTGCTGCTTCATCCGCTTCTCGAGATCGCGCCAGTCCCACTGCGTCATCGCGAGCACTTCCCCGATCGGCTGACCCGG
>DASVUA010000018.1:0-2889 GCA_036387295.1 Thermoanaerobaculia bacterium
CATCACCTGCGCGCAGACGGCGTAAAAGTGCGCGCGGTTCTGCCACGTTGCGCCGTCGCCCGCGGCGAGCCGCATGAATGCTTCGTTGACGAGCGCGGTCGGCTGCAGCGTGTGGCCTTCCCGCTCGCGCTGCATCTGGCGCGACGCGATCCGGCGCAGCTCCGCGTAGACGAGCGGCGTCAGCCGGTCGAGCGCGGCGCGATCGCCATGCTCCCAGTCGGCCAGGAGACGCGTGATCTCCGATTGCGCTGCAATGTTCATCGGTGAGGAAAAAGAATCGTAGCAGGGGTGAACACTTTCGCCGCGCGACGTCGCTATTCGAGGTGAAGGAGAAATTCATGACCACCTCGAACCGCCGCCGCATCCTCGCCGGAAGCTGTACCGCCCTCCTCGCCGCGCAACTGCTCGTCGTCACGATCTCTGGATTGATGTCCCGCGGCACTACTCCGTCACAAGCCGGGATCGCCATGAACGGATTTCTCGCCGTGCTGTGGGTCGGGCTGACCGCCGGTGCCGTGTTCGGCATCACGCAGCTCGTCCGGCGCAAAGCCGACCGTCTGGGACTCGCCGGCGGCGCCCTCATGATTCTCGGCGCGACGGTCGGTGCCCGCATCATCGCCCTGCATCAGGTCGGGATGCTCGCCACGATCACGCCCGGTGCGTCGCTCGACGCACTCACCGCACCGATGAAGAACGCACCGCTCGTTTTCGTGAGCCTCGTCCCGATCGGTCTCATGTATCCGATCGGCGTGATCCTGCTCGGCATCGCACTCTTCATCGCGCGTCCGGTGAACCGGACCGCGGCGATTCTGATGATCGTCGGCGGCGTGCTCTTTCCGATCGGACGGGCCATCGGAATCGAGCCGGCCGTTTACGCGTCCGACGCGATTCTCGCGATCACGTACGGCTATCTCAGCCACGAGATCCTGACGCGGCGCGAGCTGTGGGACGACTCGCTCGCGTCGACCTCACCGGCGCAGCGGCGCGACAGCGAGTACGACGGGACCGGAAGCTCGTCGACCGCCGTGAGCGATCGTGACGATCATCTGCCACAACAGACGTTGCCGCTCGCGAACTGAAGTCTCGCGTTCGCGAGCGCATCATGGCCTCATTCATCGGATGTGCGGAGCGTCGCGCTCCAGTCGCCGTCGCGGTCGCGGATCACGTCGACCTGCCATGGCTGGCAGCAGACCGGGCAGTCCTGCACGTACGACTGACGCGGTCCTCCGGCCGTGTCGACGTCCAGATCGGCTTCTTCTCCGCAGTAGGGGCAGCTCACGTAAACGTATTCGGCCACCACTGCCCATTCTTACACTCGATGCACGATGCGAGCGGTCTACTAGAATGCACGCTCACATCACGCCGCAGATGCGGCTCAGGAGTCACTGAATGGAATGGCTGTCAGATCCGCAGGCGTGGATCGCTCTTCTCACCCTCACGTTGCTCGAGATCGTCCTCGGCATCGACAACGTGATCTTCATCTCGATTCTCGCCGGCAAGCTCCCCGCCTCCGAGCAGAAGAAGGCGCGGAACATCGGCCTCGCCGGAGCGCTCGTCACCCGCATTCTCCTGCTGCTCTCGCTCGCCTGGATCGTGAAGCTCACCGCGCCGCTCTTCACGATCATGGGAGTGGGGATCTCCGGCCGCGATCTGATCCTCATCGCCGGCGGCCTGTTCCTCATGGCCAAGGCAACGCACGAGATTCACGACCGGCTGGAGGGTGAAGAAGGCAGCACCTCCAAGCGGGTCGCGCCGACGCTCACCGCCGTCATCGTGCAGATCATGTTGCTCGACATCGTCTTTTCGCTCGACTCCGTCATTACCGCGGTCGGGATGGCGAAGCACCTCGGCGTGATGATCACCGCGGTCGTCATCGCCGTCATCATCATGCTCTTCGCCGCCGGCTCGATCAGCGCATTCGTCGATCGCCACCCGACGGTGAAAATGCTCGCGCTCAGCTTTCTGCTGCTGATCGGCATGACGCTGATCGCCGAAGGGCTCGATTTCCACATCCCGAAGGGCTACATCTACTTCGCGATGGGCTTCTCGGTGTTCGTCGAGCTGCTCAATGTGCGCTTCCGCGGCACATCGAAGCCTGTGAAGCTGCACGACGCGTATCACGAGAAGTGACCAATCCGAGTGCGGCGACGAGGCGTCGCCGCACTGCCCGTTCCGGCCGGTCAGTAGCGGCCGATCAGATCGACGTCATCGGCGCGGAAGACGCCTCGCCGCGTCCAGTCGCCGTAAAGCTCGACGTAATCGCCGCGGCGCACACGCGCGCGGTCGCGCGCAATCACCGTCACGAACATGCCGCTCGCGTCGTCGCGGATCACGAACGTGTCGCGTGCGCGGTCGACGTTCTCGATCACGCCACGCAAGTCGGCGCGCGAACGGCGCCCCCGCTGGTAGTAGTCGTAATGGCCCGCGGGGTTGTAGTAACCGCCGAGCGTGATCACCACGCCGACACGAAACCGGTCGCGCGAGTAGTAGCGCTCGGGGACGAAGAACGGATGGCGCGCACCGCTGACCCACACGCGGTAGCCATCGCCGCGGCGGTCGACGCGCGAGACGCGGCCGCTGACATACGTCGGCTGATGGTTGCCGGAACGTCCTTCGCGCCTGTCGTAGCGCGAGTCGCCGCGCCGATCGCCGCGATCGTAACGGTCGTCGTCGCGATCGTAACGATCGTCATCGCGGCCGTAGCGATCGTCATCGCGACCGTTTCGAGAATCGTCACCGCGACGGGCACGATCGCGGTCGCGAACGTCGTCGCGCTGCACGCTGCCGCGGTCTCCGTCACGCCAGCTCGTCTCACCGGCAGGACGCGTTTCCGCAAAAGCGGACGCCGCCACCATCGTCGCAACGCCTGCGACCATCATCACGCGTGCT
>DASVUA010000019.1:0-1805 GCA_036387295.1 Thermoanaerobaculia bacterium
TCTGTCGCGCCACGGACGTGGCCATCGCTTCACGCCGTCCGAGGTGAACTATCGCGCGAACATCTTCGGCATGAAGGTGCTCGGCGTGCACACGATCCTCTCCGCGAGCGCCGTCGGTTCACTGAAGGCCGACTACAAGCCGACCGACATCGTCTTCCCGCATCAGTTCATCGACCGCACGCGTCATCGCGCAGATACGTTCTTCGGCAACGGCATCGTCGCGCACGTCGCATTCGCCGACCCGATTTGCGCCGGCGTTTCCTTTCTCATGGGAGATGCGGGGCGCGACGCTGGTGCCACCGTGCACATGGGCGGCACGTACATCTGCATGGAAGGGCCGCAGTTCTCGACGCGCGCCGAATCGCATCTGTACCGCTCGTGGGGTGCGGACGTGATCGGAATGACGAACCTCACCGAGGCGAAGCTCGCGCGCGAAGCAGAGCTCTGCTACGCCACGATGGCCATGATCACCGACTACGACTGCTGGCATCCCGAGCACGACGACGTCGACATCGAACAGATCCTCGGCTACCTCCGCGCAAACGCGAAGATGGCGCAGACGATCCTCCGGACGTCGATCACACGCGCCGCTGCACGCACGCGCGACTGCGCCTGCGCGAACGCGATGCAGTTCGCGATGCTCACCGACCCCGGCGTCATCCCGGTCAAAGTGAAAGAAGAGCTCGCGCCGCTGATCGGCAAATACGTGCGCTGAGCGCGATTCAACGGAGTTTGTAGTTGAACGTGACGTTGAACACGACGTCCGTGAGGATGAGCGCTCGCGTGGTCACGGACATACCGAAATGGTACTCTCCGCCGCCAAAATGAAAAGGAAGCGTGCATGTCCATCCTCGTAGTCGGCAGTGTTGCGTTCGATGCCCTTCAGACGCCGTTCGGAAAAGTAGACCGCTGCATCGGCGGCTCGGCGACCTATTTCTCGGTCGCGGCGTCGTTCTTCACGCAGGTCGATCTCGTCGCAGTGGTGGGCGACGATTTTTCCGAAGAGGATGCATCGGTCTTCAAAGGCCGCAACATCAATACCGACGGACTGCAGCGCGTGGCGGGGCAGAAGACGTTTTTCTGGAGCGGCGAGTACGGCTACGACCTGAACGTGGCGAAGACGCGCGACACGCAGCTCAATGTGTTCGCCGATTTCAAGCCGCAGCTCAACGAGTCGCAGCGCAATCCTGACGTCCTTTTCCTCGCGAACATTCAGCCCGAATTGCAGCTCGATGTGCTGCAGCAGACGACGCGTCCGCGTCTCGTTGCGCTCGATACGATGAATCTCTGGATCGACATCAAGCGCGCGGAGCTCGAGCGCGTCATTCGCGAAGTCGATCTCGTGATCATCAATGAAGCGGAAGTGCGGATGTTCACGAAAGAAGCGAATCTCGTGAAAGGCGCACGCCAGATCCTCGCTCTCGGGCCGCAGACGCTGGTGATCAAACGCGGTGAGTACGGCGTACTGATGGTGCGCAACGACGCGATCTTCGCGGCGCCGGCATATCCGCTCGAAAACGTCTTCGATCCGACCGGCGCGGGCGACACCTTCGCCGGCGGTTTCCTCGGATACCTCGCGTCGCGCTCCGAAGTAACAGACCACGAACTGCGCCGCGCAATCGTCTTCGGCAGCGTGCTGGCCTCGTTCACAGTCGAAAAGTTCTCACTCGACCGCCTGCGCGAGATCACGCTCCGCGACATCCACGAGCGCTACCAGGATTTCCGCGCGCTGACGCGCTTCGAAGACGCCGATTAATGTCGACGTCTCTGGTGGAGCGGCGGGCTCTTAGCCCGCCGACGTTCAT
>DASVUA010000020.1:0-2172 GCA_036387295.1 Thermoanaerobaculia bacterium
TCGGCGGGCTGAGAGCCCGCCGCTCCACCAATATCGACGAACCACCAAACACCCCGCGCGCAGTCTCGCTTTCTGTCAGCGTGCGCCGAGAGTGGAAGGTTTTCTTACAAAGGGGTGGGTGGGTTCGGCACCGTCGGCGCAAGGGGCGGTGGGTGTCAATCGAATGAAGCGTTTTTCTCAGCGTCCGGCCGCGGTGCTCACGGTGGTCGCGTTTGTCCTTGGGACGATCGCGATTCCGGCGCTTCATCTCGTCTTTCACGCGCTTCCGCACGATCACGCCGGGGGCGAGATTCATTACGTTTCCGCGGCGCACGGGGAGCACGAACATCAGCACCACGCCGCGCATCGACATCCCGAGCGGAAAACACGTGCGCCGGAAACGCTCGGCGAGCCGACTTCGCTCTTCGCAAGTCTGGCGGGGCTGAATGGCCCGCCGTCGGGCGCGTCGCGTGACGACGGCGATCCCGCCGAGGATCGCGAAGGGCAGCAGCCGCTCGATCCGCGTCATGGCAGCGGCGCGGCGGCGCATTTCTCGCTTGCCATCAGCGATGGCGTCGCGGCGGCGTTTGTTCTACCGCTGCATGCCGAGGTGGTGGCGGCGCTCGTGCTCGCGCCGGTGTCGGTGCGCACCAGTGCGGCGCATGTATCGGTTCAGCGGTTTCGCGGTCCCCCGCGCGGTTGAGACCCTCTCGATCCGCAGACAGTCACTGAAACTGGGGGAACCACAATGCATCCCACTCGGGAGCTTTTGTGCGTTGCCGCGCCTCGTCGCTGGACGACGGGTGCACGGCTGCGCATGGCTACATGGATCATCGTTCTGGCCGGAATTCCGGCCGCGGCATTCGCGCAGCAAGCATCATTGAGCGGACGGGTGCACGATTCGACCAGCGCCGTCCTGCCCGGCGTCACGGTCGAAGCAGCGCCGGCATCCGGCGGGCCGGCCGCGGTCGCGGTTACCGCTGCTGACGGCACGTACTCGCTCGCACTGACGGCCGGAACGTACGACGTTTCGTTTCGCCTGCTGAACTTCGCCACCACCGTGCGCCGCGGCGTGACGATTCGCTCCGGCGCGACCGCGCGCGCCGATGTGACGCTCTATTTATCCTCGAGCGCCGACGTCGTCGTGACGGCAAAACAGACGTTTCGCAATCTCGCCGATCTCAATGAGCCGGTGAACGATCTCATCGGCATTGCCCAGTCGGCCACTGAAGGCGTCGTCACGGCGAAGGAGATCGAGCGGCGTCCCTTTCAGCGCGCCGGCGAGGTCCTCGAAACCGTTCCGGGCGTGATCGTCAGCCAGCACAGCGGCGAAGGGAAAGCGAATCAGTACTACCTGCGCGGCTTCAATCTCGATCATGGGACGGACATTGCCGTCACGGTGGCTGGCGTTCCGGTAAACATGCCGACGCACGGCCATGGTCAGGGCTACGCCGACGCGAATTTCCTGATTCCGGAGCTCGTCAGCGCCGTGCAGTACAAAAAGGGGCCGTATTACGCGGAAGAAGGAGATTTCGCGAGCGCAGGTGCGGTCAATGTGAATTACGCGAACCTGCTCGACAAACCGCTGGCGGTCGTGCAGGGCGGTTCTGGCGGATTCGGCCGCGCGTTGTTCGCCGCTTCGCCGAAACTCGGCAACGGATTTCTCCTGTACGCGCTCGAGGCGGGGAAAAACGACGGCCCGTGGATGCGTCCCGACGATTTCCGCAAAGTGAACGGCGTGCTGCGTTACACGCAAGGCGATCAGCGCGGCGGATTCAGCATCACGGCCATGGGCTACAACGCACAATGGAACTCGACCGATCAGATCCCCGGCCGCGCCGTCAGTGACGGGACGCTCACCCGCTTTGGTCTCATCGATCCGTCGGACGGCGGCACGACGTCGCGCTATACGCTGGCGTCCGAATGGCAGCGCAATTCGCCCAATACGCTGACGCAGGCGGGGGCGTACGCGATCAAGTACAGGCTCAATCTCTTCTCGAACTTTACCTATTTTCTCGATGATCCTGTCGAGGGCGATCAGTTCGAGCAGGCCGACGATCGTCTGGTGGCCGGCCTGCGCGGGAGCCACCGCTGGCTGGCGCGCTGGGGAACTGTATCGGCCGAAAGTCTGGTCGGAATCCAGGCGCGGCACGACGACATCCGCAATGTCGGTCTCTATCGCACGCGCGAGCG
>DASVUA010000021.1:0-7942 GCA_036387295.1 Thermoanaerobaculia bacterium
CCCGGCGGGCTAAAGCCCGCCGCTCCACTTAGGCGGAGGCGGCGATGAATGCGTCGAATACGATTTGCGACCACGTTTCCATCGCTTCGCGATGCGCGCTCAGTTCTTCGCGCGGGACCCAGCGGCCTGTCATTTTTTCGGTTTCGCGGACTGTGACGTGGCGGTCGAAGCTGTCGAGGACGTAGACGGCGCCGAGGTGGACGCGGCCGACGTCGGTGGTGTCGTCGTTGAGGATGCCGACGAACGAGAGGTCGTAGTCGCCTTCGACGTTTACCTCTTCTTCGAGCTCTTTGCGCAGGCCGTCGAGCAGGTCGGGGGTGTCGGGATTGATGTGACCGCCGATGCCGAGGGAGAGCTTGTGATGCAGACGCGCCTCGGTTTGCTTCTGCGTCCGCTGCAGCAGAAAGTAAGCGTCGTCGTTCCGGATCAATACGTACGGAATGATCTGCTTGTACTGCGGCGAAATCTCAGCGGTGGGGCGGTCGAGAAAGAAGTGCCGCTCGACGATCAGATCCAGCACCTGATCCGTCTCTTCGCGCACGAGGCCGCGCTCGACGAGAAACGATCCGAGCGCCTCGCGCTCGACCACCATCACCTGCTCGTTCATCGAAAGAACTCCAGCACCGTGTCGTGAATCGGGCCGTTCGTCGAGAGGCCACTGCCGCCGTCGCACCGTGCGTTGCCCTGCAGGTCGCTGAAACGCCCGCCTGCTTCTTCGACGATGATCTGCACCGCGGCCATGTCCCACGCCGCGACGGCCGGCTCGATCGCAATCTCGACCGCTCCTTCGGCCACCAGCATGTGCGCCCAGAAATCGCCGAAGCCGCGTGCGCGCGTGCAGCGCCGCAGTAACGCGAGAAAGCGCACCGTGCCGCCGTGCTGGTCGAAGTCGGTGAGGCTGTCGTACGTGAGGTGCGCGTCTTCCAGCTTCTCGACTGCTGACGCGCGAATCTGCCGGACCTGGCCGGCCGCGCTGCAGAACGCACCTTCGCCCGCCGACGCCCACCAGCGGCGCGACAAGGCCGGCGCCGAGACGACGCCGACGATGAGACGCCCTTTGTCTTCGAGTCCGATGAGCGTGCCGAAGACCGGAATGCCGCGCACGTAGTTCTTCGTGCCGTCGATCGGATCGAGAATCCAGCGGCGGAGGCCACTGCCGGTCGTGCCGAATTCTTCGCCGACGACGCTGTCCTCGGGACATTCGGTCGCGAGCCGCTCGCGGATCATCCGCTCGACCGCTTCGTCAGCCTCCGACACCGGCGTCTTGTCGAGCTTCGTCCGGACGGCGAGCGTCGTCGATTGAAAGTGCTTCATGGTGATTGCGTCGGCGGCGTCGGCCAGCTCGAGCGCGAGTTGCAGGTCGCGGTTCATAGAGGCGCAAACCTATCACGCAGCCGAAAGTTCGCCGCGAAGGTGATACAACGCTGCGCCGGTGAAGAGACTCCTGCTCCTGTTGCTGCTCGCCTTTCCGCTCGCGGGGCAGCCTCTGTTGCGATGGGGCGGCGACTCCGAGGGAGGAGCGCCGTTCGTCGAAGCCGATCCGAATGATCCGACACGTGTCGAAGGGTTCGACGTCGACGTCGCGGAAACGATCGCGCAAGGCCTCCGGCGCAAAGCGCAATTCGTGCACGTCGCCTACGCGGCCATCGATCAGAGCGTGCAGCGTGGCGATTTCGACCTCGGCATGAGCGGCGTCGAAGACACACCGGCGCGGCGCGCGGCGCTCGCGGCCACCATTCCGTATTACGAATTCACCGAGGCGCTCACCGTGCGGGAAGCGGATCGCGCGCGCTTCGACGATCTCAACGATTTTCGAGGCCGACGCGTCGGCACACTCGGCGGCACGATCGCGTACGAGATCCTCCTCGACGCGGAGAAAACGCACGGCATCACCGCCGTCTCGTACGACGACGACGTGCATCCGTACGAAGACCTCGCGTCGGGACGGCTCGACGCGGTGCTGCTCGACAACATCATCGCCGCGCGAGCGATGAAGCGGACGCCGGGGCTGTACACACACTTTGACAAACCGGTGGCGAAAGGGCACTACATCATCGTCCTCGCGCGTGAGAACACCGCGCTGCGCGATCAGGTGAACAAGGTGCTGGAAGCGCGCATGCGCGACGGAACGCTCGAGCGGATCTATCGCAAGTGGGACATCTGGGACGAGTTCCAGCAGCCGTTCTTCGATCGCGTGCTCGCGGCCTCCGGAGCGGCGGTGAAACGCCCTGCGCCTGTTGCCGGCGCCGTGAAGCGGGAGGCTTCACAGGTCGCGGCGCTGCGGCGATATCTGCCGGCGTTGCTGCGCGCTGCCGTCATCACGATCGTCCTTTCGTGTCTCGCGATGTTGCTCGCAGTGGTGGTCGGCGTGCTGGTCGCAACGGGGCGCATTTACGGCGGCGCATTCACGCGCGCGATCCTCACGACGTACGTCGAGATCACGCGCGGCACTCCGGTGCTGCTGCAGTTGTTCGTGCTGTACTACGGCCTCTCCGCGGTGATCAAACTTCCTGCATTCATCGCGGCGCTGGTCGGCCTCGGGTTGAATTACGCGGCGTACGAAAGCGAGATTTATCGCGGCGCGATGCAGGCCGTGCCTCGCGGCCAGCTCGAAGCGGCGCGTACGCTCGGCCTCACCGAGTTTCAGGTCTTTCGTCTGGTGCGTGGTCCACAGGCGTTTCGCTTCGCGCTCGCGCCGATGACGAACGACTTTGTCGCGCTGTTGAAGGACTCGTCGCTCGTCTCGGTGATCACCGTCGTCGAGCTGACGAAGCAGACGCAGATCTTTGCCGCGAACATCGGAAGCTGGGTCGTCCCCGGAATCCTCTGCGCCGCGATGTATCTGCTCATGTCGCTGCCACTGGCGCGGCTGGCGCGGCGGCTGGAGGCGAGATGGCGATGAGCGTGCTCGCGATCGAAGCTCTTCGCCTGAATCGCGGAGCGCGCGAAATCCTGCGCGGCGTGAACCTGCGCGTCGAGCAGGGAGAGCTCGTCGCGCTGATGGGGCTCTCGGGCGGTGGCAAGACGACGGTATTGCGCGCGATCTCGGCGCTGGAGCGTTTCGACGGCGGGACGATCGACGTCGGCGGCGTGCGGCTCGATGCGGGGGAGGCGCCGTCGCGTGCGACTCTGCGCGAGCTGCGTCGGCGGGTGGCGATGGTGTTTCAGGCGCACTTTCTGTGGGAGCACCTCACCGCGATCGAGAACGTGACGCTCGCGCCGCTGCATGTCGCGCGTATTGCACGCGCCGATGCGAACGCGCGTGCGCAGGAGTTGCTGCAGTCGCTCGGCGTCGCGCATCGTCAGCACGCTTATCCGCGCGAGTTGTCGGGCGGCGAGGCGCAGCGTGTGGCGATCGCGCGCGCGATGGCGATCGATCCGCCGCTGCTGCTGATGGATGAGCCGACTGCCTCGCTCGATCCGGCCCGCCGCTTCGAGCTCGGCGAAACGCTGCGCACGCTCACCGCCGGCGGCCGCACGCTGCTCATCACCACGCACGACGTCGATTTCGTGCGCGAGTTCGCCTCGCGCGCCGTCATCCTCAGCGAAGGCGAGATCGTGGAGGAAGGCGATCCGCGCGACGTGCTGACCACCCCCGGACACCCCGCCACGCACGCGTTCCTCCAGACGGAACGCCGCGGCGGCGCGTAATACATCTTCACAGGAGGCTACTTCATGAAGAAGCTCGCGCTACTCGCCGGCATGCTGTTCCTCATCGCGTTCGACGCCGCCGCCCAAACGGCGGATCTGACCATCGTCCCGTGGAAGAGCGAAGATTCCTATTACCGCTTCACCGCCTACAACGGCGGTCCGGGGGTGGCGGAGGACGTCGTCCTCACGATCGACATTCCGGCCGCTCTGCAAGTCGAGGAGATCGAGGACGATGAAGGGCGTTGCGACGCGACCGCACGTCCGGTGCGCTGCGTCGCGCCGACGCTCCGCACCGTCGGCGACGCTCTCCAGTTCGCGTTTCGTGCGACTGGACCGGCCGTGGACGCGACGTACACGATCACCGCGCGCGTCGAATCGCGAGCGACCGATCCGAATCTGCAGAACAACATGGCGACGCTCACGTTCACGACGCGCATGGCAGACCTCCACAGCACCGTCGAGCCGTCCGCGGTGCGCATCGATCCGGGGGCGGCGCAGGTCTTCCGCACGTCGATCTCCAACTGGCGGCGCGACAGCTACCCGGCCGACATCGTCGTGCGATACACGGCGACGAACGCGACGATCGAAGCGATCGTGCCGGACGATCCACGCTGGACCTGCTCTTTCAGCGGCGCGACGGGGGAGTGCCGCACGACGAGCGGCCTCGAGCCCGGCTGCCGTTGTTCGTCGCCCATCAATGTGACACTGCGCTCGAATGCCGACCGCTCGGGCGGACAGGCGAAGCTCGAGGTGGTCTCGACGAGTGGGCTGTACCAGGAGCCGTACCCCGGTAACGCGACGGTGGAGACGTACCGCGTTTTCGCGGTGACGAACACCGATGACGCGGGACCCGGCTCGCTCCGAGAGGCTCTGACGCGCGCGAACGAATCGTGCACGCCGGGCCCCTGCAAAGTCGCGTTCGAGATCGCGGGCGCCCCGTCGAGCGATGGGTGGTTCACGATCGTGCCGCAGAGCGATCGTCCGCTCGTCACCGCCGCGCGGGTTGCGATCGACGGCACCTGGCAGACGCGGTACATCGGCGACACGAACGTCGGCGGCCCCGAGGTCGCGATCGACGGCCGCTTCATGCGCCAGGGACTCGACGTCCGCTCCGCATGCGACGCGGTCGTGGAAGGTCTCGCCATCGGCGGCGTGCGCGAAGGCTACGGTTTGTTCTTCGCGCCGGGGAACTGCAGCGAGCCGCTCGATCGCAAACTCGTCCGAAAGAATCACCTCGGCATCGATCCGGTGCGGAGGCCGTGGCCGAACCTGCGCGGTCTTTACGTCGCCGGCAAGAGCGTCGTCGAGCAGAACGTCATCTCCCGCAACACGCTGAGCGGCATCTGGGTTTGGGAAGGCTCCGCGCGGATCATGCGCAACCAGATCAGCGCAAACGGCCGGAGTGGCGTGCTGCTCGGCCCCGACACCACGGGCGCCGACGTTTCGAGCAACGAGATCCGCGACCACGGACAGATGGGCGTGGCCGTGCTGCCAGGCGCAGAGCTCTTCACGATTCTCCGGAACTGGATGATCGACAACGGCGGTCTCGGCATCGACATCGGTCTCGACGGCTCGTCGCCAGTCGATGACGATGACGACGATCTCCTCCCGTCGAATGCGCCGGTGCTGCACTCGGCCGTCTACGAGGCGTCGTCCGGCACGACGCTCGTGACAATGTCGCTCCGCAGCCGCCGCCTCGGCCCGTACATCGCCTATTTCGACTTCGATTTCTATGTAAACCGCGGCCCCGACGGCGACGGCGAACAGTGGATCGGCGGCGAGTCCTACCACTACGGCGACAACGATGGGACGCCGTTCACCATCCGGCTGTACGGGAACTATGTCGGCAAGTGGATCAACGCCACATCGACGCGCGCCCACACCGCATTCTCCCGCCCCCCCGGCCGCGGCAGCGCCACCGCCGAAACCTACAGCGGCGAAGGCCGATCCACCTCCGAGCTGAGCAACACAGTCCTGGTCGCCCCCTGACCCCCGCGCTCCCTCTGCGGCAGCGCCAGCTGCCGCAGCAAACGAACAGGTCGGCGGGCTAAGAGCCCGCCGCTCCACCAGAGCGACGGTCGGTTTCGCGAAGAACCAGCCGCGTTCAGTGGTCGCGCAGGATTGCGCGGGAGAACTTTGCAAAGTAGTCGACGCCGGAGGCGAGGGCGAAGAGGACTACGGCCCAGAGTGCGACGGTGCCGACGACTCGGAACTGCCCGAGCTCGAAGCCTAAGATGAGGAGAGAGATGGCGATGACCTGCGAGACCATCTTTCCCTTGCCGAGCGGCGAGGCGCCGATGGTCACGCCTTGCTGGGCGGCGATCGAGCGCAATCCGGAGACCGCGAACTCGCGGCCGACGATGATCACGACCATCCACGCGGGCACGTGATGCGGGTCCATTTCGACGAGCGAGATGAACGCGGCGGAGGTGAGGAGCTTGTCGGCGATCGGGTCGAGGAGGGCGCCGGTGCGGGTGGTCTGATTGCGGCGCCGCGCGATCCAGCCGTCGAAAAAGTCGGTGATGGCGGCGACGAGAAAAATGCCGAGCCCCACGAATTCGCGGCCGCTGAATTTCGTCAGCAGGACGACCACGAGAAACGGGACCAGAAAGATGCGGAACAGCGTCAGCGCGTTCGGCAGGTTCCAGAATTCGGTCGACAGTGTTTCGCGCTGCACGGCGGGGATGGCTTCAGGCGGGGCGGACATCCGATCTCGTGCCGCAGGATAGTCGTTTCGGTCAGGAGTGGGAAGCATCGCGCGGAATTTGATAGACGCAATTGACATTCCTCCGCCTGCGACTAAAATCGCGCTCCCGTTGCCCGGGTGGCGGAATTGGTAGACGCGCAGGTCTCAGAAGCCTGTCCGCATTAGCGGGTGCTGGTTCGATTCCAGTCCCGGGCACCAGCAAAACAACTCCTCGGCGGCGACGCAATCGCCGCCGTTTTCGTTCTGGCGCGCCCTTCGCAGAAACGGTTCCACAGATGAGGCGTTTTCTCGTTTCCGGCATTCTCCTTCTGGCAGCGTGCGATTCCGGTCCGCAGAGCGCGGCGCACACGGCCGCGGCGCAGATCCAGACGATTCACAGCACCGTCCCCCAACCGGCGCCGTTGCCGCAGCCGCCGCAGCTCCTCGACGAAGCGCCGCCGCCGAAACCGAAACCGCTGCACCAGTGGCACATCCCGGAGCCGATCGTCTTCTCCCCCGAGGACGAAAAACTCCGCACGTCGCTCCCCTTCACGCCGGCCATCGCCATGGATCCGATCGACGGCAGCAAGATCTCGATCCGCGCCACGACGCCGACGTTCGAGTACAAAGGAAAGATCTACTACTTCTCGTCCGAGGAGAACCGGAACGTCTTCAAGTCGAACCCGGAAGCCCAACTCAAGGGCGGGATGATGCGGCTGTAACCGCGCAAATCCTTCTTCCCACGCAAATCGTTCTTCAGTGGAGCGGTGGGCTTCAGCCCACCGCCTGATTCTCGGCGGGCTGAAGCCCGCCGCTCCACCAAAGCGCACTCACTCAAGAAACGGCGCGAATCCGCGCATCACCTCTTCATCCGCGCGCACCGGTTTTCGTGTTTCGCGGTCGAGCCAGAGGTGGTTGGTGAAACCGCTGGCGCGAAGCTCTTCACCGCAATAGAGGTCGTACTCGAACTTCATGGCGCGGCTTCCGGTCTCCGCGATGCGCGTGCGGATGCGCACTTCGTCGTCGTAACGAAACGAGGTGCGGTATCGGCAGCCGATCTCCGTCACCACCAGCAGGTAGCCGCGCGCTTCGATGTCGGCGTACGGAAAGCCGGCCTCGCGACAAAGATCGGTGCGGCCGATCTCGAACCAGACCAGGTAATTCGCATGATGCGCGATCCCCATCTGATCGGTCTCAGCGTAACGAACACGAACGCGCGATTCGGTGTGGCGCAAGGAGGGGGACTGTAGCACTGGCGTTGGGCTTTGGGCTGGGGGCGTTTGGGGAGCTTTGCCCGGACGTCGATTCGCCCCAAATGCCCAACGCCCAAAGCCGGACGCCTGACGGGCAATTCACGCGTGAGACAACTCGCCCGTCCCCCACGGCAACACTCTTGCTCGTCTCCCGCCCATGCGTGCGCGCGACAGATACCTGCTCGGCGGTGCGGTGGCGTTTCTCGCGGCGCAGATCGGGTTGCGGGCGTTCCGGCACTCGCGCATCTTCGAGCCTTCGCGCGAGCCGGTCCGCGGCTGGAGCCCGGCGGAGTACGGCATTCCGGCGGATGCGGTCGAGGAGCACTGGATCGAGACGCCAGACGGCGAGACG
>DASVUA010000022.1:0-4873 GCA_036387295.1 Thermoanaerobaculia bacterium
GCCGGCGGTCACGAACGGGCGGATGCGCCACGACGCCGGTGCGAGCTCGATCGCGCCGTTCACCATCGTCGAGAGTGATCGCACGCGCGCGCTCACGTTCTGCTCGCCCGTCACGCCGGTGAAGTTCGACGTCGCGTCGAGCTCCAGCTCGCGATACGCGAACGCCAGCTCCACGCGCATGCGGTTGCCGGCGCCGAGTGCGAATTCGAGCGCGGGCGCCTGATCGAGCTCCCCGCGTGCTTCGAAGCCGCAGCCGAACAAGGCGGGAGGCTGCGTCGCGCTGCAATCGCGATCGCGTACGACGGTGTCACGGCCACGCTCGAGACCCGCGCCGAGACGTACATACGGAGATGCGGCGAAGAGAGGAAAGGAGAAGAAAACGGCCAGAAGCCAGCGCATGCGGCGCGCATGCTCTCACACTGCTTCCGGTCGATCAGACCGAACGGCGTTGCGCCTCTTCGAGCGACGCCAGGTACGCGCCGGCGGCGTCGAATTCGTTTTCGGAGAACACCGCGATGCCGTGCTCGCGCAACAAGGCCGTCGCGACGCCCTCGCCTGTTTTGCGGACTTTGCTGAACGTGCCGTCGTACACGTACGAACTGCCGCAGGAAGGGCTCCCCTCTTTCAGCACGGCAACGCGCACCGCGCCGGCGAGCGCCTGATCCGCAACGGCCTGCGCGCCTGCTTCAAAGGCCGCGGAAACGTCCGTGCCGTTCGGCGTGACGACGCGGCGCACGCCGTCGCGCTCGACGATTTCGGCCGGCGGACGCGGAGTGCCCAGCCCGCCCAGCATCTCCGGACAAGCAGAAACGACACGGCCTTCCTCGAGCCACTTCTGCAGCACGGGATGATCGGCGAGTTTGTCGCGCCCGTCGAACCGCACGGGAGCGCCGAGGAGACAGGCGCTGACGATGACCTTCAACACGGGACGTGATTGTAGCCGCTCGGCTCAGGAGCGTCTGCGGGAGAGCAACCCGACGAATACGAACAGATTGGCGATGAGGCAGAGGATGTTGACGGTGCGCGCGAACGGCGGCGCGCCTTCCGGCCAGAGCTGTCCGAGCAGCACGATCGAGTTCAGCACGACCAGGAGGATCAGAAGCCAGCGCCGTTGCATTCCGCCAAATCATACGCGCGCCCGGCCGTGCACCTGCCGAAGAACCGCGCCCGAGTTATGCATTACGTCTCGCCGGAGAAACGAATTTGATGAGACGACTGATCATCTTTTTGATGGGGCTGGCCGCCTTCGGCTGCGCCTCGAGCAACTCTGACGTGAACACGAACACCGACTCGCAGCAGACCACAGCCACCAACACCAACAACAACGACACCATGACCGAGCCCGGCGCGCCGCAGACCGCCACCGCGGCCACCGCGACGAGCGACAATCCGCTCCTTTCGGCCTGGACCGGACCTTACGGCGGCGTTCCGCCATTCGACCGCGTGCGGGTCGAGCATTTCCGCCCGGCGCTCGAAGCAGCGATGGCCGAGAATCTCGCGGAAGTCGAGCGCATCGCGGCGAACCCCGCCGCGCCGACGTTCGAGAACACCATTGCCGCGCTCGAAGGCACCGGCCGCACGCTCGACCGCGTCGGCACGATCGACGGCATCTGGTCGTCCAACATGAACTCGCCGGAGTTCCAGCCGATCGAGCGGGAAATGGCGCCGCGCCTGGCCGCCTTTTCCGATCAGATCACACAGAACGAGCGCCTTTTCCGCCGCATCGAGGCGGTCTACAACTCGCCCGATAAAGCGCGTCTGACGCCGGAACAGCAGCGGCTGACGTGGGTCTATTACAACAATTTCGTTCGTTCGGGCGCGAACCTGTCGCCCGAGGCGAAACAGCGGCTCTCTGCAATCAATCAGGAGCTCGCCGGACACTTCACGGACTTCAGCCAGAACGTCCTGACGGACGAGACCGAACAGCGTCTCGTGCTCGAGCGTGAAGCAGACCTTGCCGGCCTCTCCGAATCGCAGCGCGCCGCGGCCGCGTCGGCGGCAGCGTCCAATGGATTGCAAGGCAAATGGGTGATCACCAATACCCGCTCGTCCGTCGATCCGTTCCTCACCTACTCCGACCGCCGCGATCTGCGCGAAAAAGCCTGGCGCATGTTCGTCAATCGAGGCGACCTCGGCGGTGCGACAGACAACAACGCCATCATTACGGAGATCCTCCGGCTCCGCGCCGAGCGCGCGAAGCTCCTCGGCTATCCGACCCATGCCCACTATCGCCTCGACAACACCATGGCCAAGACGCCCGAGCACGCCATCGAATTGATGGAAGCGGTCTGGAAGCCGGCCGTCGGACGCGTCCGCGAAGAAGTGCGCGACATGCAGCAGCTCGCGAACAAAGAGGGCGCGAAGATCACGATCGAGCCGTGGGATTACCGCTATTACATGGAGAAAGTGCGCCGCGCGCGTTATGACCTCGATCAGAACGAGGTCAAGCAATACCTGCAGCTCGACAAACTGCGCGAAGGGATGTTCTGGGTTGCCGGACAGCTTTTCGGATTCAATTTCACCCCAGTCACAAATGTTCCGGTCTATCACCCCGACGTCCGCGTCTGGGAGGTCACCAACCGTGAAACCGGCGGCCATGTCGGCCTCTGGTACTTCGATCCGTATGCGCGGCCGGGCAAGCGTTCCGGCGCCTGGATGAACGCGTACCGCAATCAGGAGCGCTTCAATGGCGAGCGGACGACGATCGTTTCGAACAATGCGAATTTCGTCAGCGGTACGCCCGGCCAGCCGGTCCTGATCTCGTGGGACGATGCCGAAACGCTGTTCCATGAATTCGGCCACGCGCTGCACGGCCTGTCGTCGAACGTCACTTATCCGTCGCTTTCCGGAACGGCGGTCGTCCGCGATTACGTCGAGTTCCCGTCACAATTGCTCGAGCATTGGCTCTCCACGCCGGAAGTGCTGCAGAAATTCGCAGTGCACTATCAGACAGGAAAACCGATTCCGCAGGCATTGGTCGAGCGCATCGAGCGCGCGGCGACGTTCAATCAGGGATTTGCCACGATCGAATATCTCTCGAGCGCCATTGTGGACATGCGGATGCATCTCGCGGGAGATCGCCGCATCGATGCCGATGCGTTCGAGCGAGAAACGCTGGCGGAGCTCGGAATGCCGCGCGAAATCGTGATGCGCCATCGCACGCCGCAGTTCCTGCATGTCTTTTCCAGCGATTCGTACTCGGCTGGCTACTACAGCTATCTCTGGTCCGACGTGCTGACGGCCGATGCGTTCACCGCCTTCACGGAAGCGGGCGGCGCATACGATCCTAAGGTCGCGCAGCGGCTGCGGCAGCACATCTTCACGGTCGGAAACACGATCGACCCGGCGGAGGGATATCGCGCGTTCCGCGGCCGCGATCCGCAGATCGCCGCACTGATGGCGGATCGCGGGTTCACCAGCAGCACGTCCACCGGACACTCTGCCAGGCCCGCACAGATGACTTCGCCGGCTACCACAACGACGACAACACCTCGACCACGCATGAAAAAGCAGTAAGGCCGGAACGGCGGCCAAAAGGCCGCCGTTTTATTTCGGCATTTATTTGGTCGAGCGTCAGGTGAAATGTCTTTGTACGGCATCCCCTACACGCCCGAACTGACGAGCGCTTGCGCGAAGGTGCAGTGTCAGTCATTCGCCTACACAGTGTCGGCCCGATTTCCGATACCGCAGTCGGACAAGGCTGCGTATTGTGTGTACCGGAGCCTCGCGGCTCTCTCCGGTCCAATGGGTCAATCCAGCGAAGAACAGGCTCCGCGCCTCGCGCGGGCAGTGAGCATCGTGTGCGCCGCAATCGTGGTGGGAGTCGCGCTGTGCGTTCTCTTCGGCTGGGCATACGACCTGTCGCTGTTGCGGCGCGGATTCGCGGGGACGATCGACATCCGGCCGAACACGGCCGTTGCGCTCCTCGTCGCTGGTGCCGGCATCTTTCTCCTGCAGAGCCGAGTCAGCCGATTGATCGCGCTGGTGCCGGTCGCCATCGGCCTCGTGACCCTCACCGAATATCTCCTGAACCGCGATCTCGGAGTCGATTCGCTCTTGTTCACGACGTACGACCCGCATGTGACGCTGCGTATGTCATTGCGTGCGGCGATCGAAGCCTCTCTTTCGGGATTCGCACTGCTCATGGCGCCGCGGCGCGCAATCGCGCAATCGCTTGCCGCCGCGACTGCATTCATCGCAACGCTGAGCGTGATCGCCTATCTGTACGGCGCACATTTCCTGCCTCACGCCGGAATTTCGCCGATCGCCCTGTCGACCGCGATTCTGTTCCTGCTCTGGAGCGTTGCGTTTCTCGCGCGGACGAGCGAGAGCGCGGTCGTGGCGACGCTGCTGCGCGCGGATGAATGGGGCGACACCACGCGCCGGCTGTCTCTGGTGGCATTGGTGGCTCCCGGTGTGATCGGCGCGCTCTGTCTCATCGGCGCGAACCGTGAGCTCTTCGACGTTCCGTTCGCGGTGGCGATCGTGACGACTGCCACGAGCGCAACGTTGATCGTCACGATCGCCCGTTACACCTCGCGCCTGCGCGATCACGAAACACAGCGCATTACAGCCGACGCGCTTTATCGCACAATCGTCGAGACGTCCCAGGAAGGGATCTGTGTCGTCGACGCCACCATGCGATTCACATTCGTCAATGAGCACCTCGCGACGATGCTCGGCTACAAGGCGGACGAGCTGATCGGGCAGCATGTCAATACGATCGTGCCGCCCGAAGAGCGGCCGGGGGTCGAGCAACGCGCCGCGACGCGCCGCGCAAACGGCACCGCCACGCGGACGACCGTTCGCCTCGTCCACAGGGACGGCTCGTTCGTGCACGCGATCAGTTCGGCGACGCAGGTCGCGGCGGCTG
>DASVUA010000023.1:0-3574 GCA_036387295.1 Thermoanaerobaculia bacterium
TCGGCGGGCTGAAGCCCGCCGCTCCACCAAACACCGTGCACGAACGAAAACGGCCGCCCCGGAGGGCGGCCGCCGTTGAATTCATTGTGAAGAGAACCGTCAGATCGACGGGTCGCCGCCGCCGCTCTCGCCACCACCACCGGTGTTCCCACCGCCGGGGTTGCCGCCGCCGGTGTTGCCACCTTCGGGGCGCGGAGGACGAGGACCACGATCGCCACCCGGACGCGGGCCGCGGTCGTCACGGCGCGGACCGCGATCGCGATCTCCGCCGCGGAAACCACCGCGATCGCCACCACCGCCGCCGCCGTCGCGACGCGGACCACGATCGCGATCGCCACCACGGAATCCACCGCGGTCGCCACCACCACCGAAGCCGCCACGATCGCCGCCGCCGCCTTCACGCGGTCCGCGGGGACCACGCTCTTCGCGGGCGCGTGCTGCCGCCTGCTCTTCCTCGGTGGGAGGCGGAAGCAGCGGCTTGCGCGAGAGACGGATCTTGCCGGTATCCGGCTCGATGCCGACGACCTGCACTTCGAGCTCGTCGCCCATCTGCATGACGTCCGTGACCTGACCGACGCGTGAGTGCGCCATCTCGGAGATGTGCAGCAGGCCGTCCTGGCCGGGGAGAATCTCGACGAAGGCTCCGTACGGCTCGATGCGCTTGACGGTGCCTTTGTAGTTCTTCCCGACTTCGGCCGAAGCGGTGAGGCCTTTGATGATGTCGATCGCGCGCTCGGCCGACTTCGCGTCCGTCGAGGCGATCGTGACCTTGCCGTCATCGGCAACGTCGATCTTCGTTCCGGTCTCTTCGACGATCCAGCGGATGGTCTTGCCGCCCGAGCCGATGACGTCGCGGATGCGATCCTTCGGCACCTGAATCGTGTAGAGGCGCGGCGCGAATTCGGAGAGCGTGGTGGACGGCGTCGCGATCGCAGCATCCATCTTGTCGAGGATGTGCATGCGGCCGGCGTTCGCCTGCGCGAGCGCCTTCGCCATCACGTCGCGCGACAGACCCGACACCTTGATGTCCATCTGCAGCGCCGTGATGCCTTTGCGCGTGCCGGCGACCTTGAAGTCCATGTCACCTTCGTGGTCTTCCATGCCGGCAATGTCGCTGAGAACCGCGTGGCGCGTGTTGTCTTCGCTGGAGACGAGCCCCATCGCCACACCGGCGACGTTGGCCTTGAGCGGCACGCCGCCCGCCATCATCGCGAGCGAGCCGCCGCAGACCGAGGCCATCGACGACGAGCCGTTCGACTCGAGGATGTCGGACACGATGCGGATCGTGTACGCGAATTCGTCCTCGGTCGGCAGGAGCGGCGCGAGCGCGCGGCGGGCCAGATTGCCGTGGCCGATCTCGCGGCGCGCGGGGCCGCGCAGGAACTTCACTTCACCGACCGAGAACGGCGGGAAGTTGTAATGCAGCATGAAACGCTGGAAGGTCTCGCCTTCGAAGTCTTCGATCTTCTGTGCTTCCTGCGGCGTGCCGAGGGTCATGGTGACCAGGGCCTGCGTCTCGCCGCGGGTGAAGATCGCGGAACCGTGCGTACGCGGCAGCACGTTCAACTCGATCGAGATCGGACGGATCTCGTCGAAACGGCGGCCGTCGACGCGCATGTTCTCCTGCAGCATCAGGTTGCGGAAGATCTGCACTTCCATCTCGCCGAACGCCGCGGAGACCGCGCCGAGGCGCTCGATGTCTTCCGGGGCCACGCTGCCGGTCATCTGCGACTTCACCGCTTTGATCGCGGCGTAACGCTGGTGCTTGCCGGTGGTGAGCATCGCCTGGCGCAGCGGCTGCGCGTACTGCGTCATCAGCTCCTGCAGCAGCTCGTCGGTGAACTTCGGCTTGTAATCGACGGTGAGCTTCTCTTTGCCCACATCGCGGCGCAGCTGATTCTGCACTTCGCAGATGCGGCGGATTTCGGCGTGCGCGGCGTCGAACGCATCGAGGACGACCGATTCGTCGACCTCACGCGCGCCCGCTTCGACCATCACGATCGCGCTCTCGGTACCCGCCACGATCAGATCGAGGTCGGAGAGATCGCGCTGCGCGTTGGTCGGATTGATGACGATCTGGCCGTCGATGTAACCGACGCGAACCGCGCCGATCGGATTGTGAAACGGGATCTCCGAGACCACGAGCGCCGCGGAGGCGCCGTTGATCGCGAGGATGTCGGGATCGTTTTCGCCGTCGGCAGAAAGCACGAGCGCGATGACCTGCGTCTCCTGGCGATAGCCCTTCTGGAACGAAGGACGAAGCGGACGGTCGATGAGGCGGGAGGTGAGAATTTCCTTCTCGGTCGGGCGTCCTTCCCGTTTGAAGAAGCCGCCCGGGATGCGGCCGCCGGCGTACGTGTACTCCTTGTAGTCGACCGTGAGCGGCATGAAGTCGCCGATGACGTTGCCTTCTTTGTAGCAGGCGGTGGCGAGGACCACCGTGTCGCCGTAACGGACGACGACGGATCCGTGCGCCTGTTTCGCGATCGCACCCGTCTCGAGCGACAGGGTTTTCCCGCCGATCTCCAGTTCTCTTTTGAAAGCCATTGATTCCCTTCAGATGGTGCGCGAGACCACTCATCACCTCGCGCTGTTTGATGTGTCGCTGGGCCGAATGATGGGATCCGGCCGGAGGGGGGTGGAAGTCAGGCGATCTGCCTGGCACCCGGTGAAACAAGAAGGACAGGCAAGATTGCCTGTCCTTCCAAAGTCATTCGCGTTACTTACGGATACCGAGCTTGTCGATGATCGTGCGGTACCGCTCCACATCGGTCTTCTTGAGGTAATCAAGAAGCCGGCGGCGGCGTCCGACGAGCTTCAGAAGGCCGCGGCGGGAGTGGTGATCCTTCGCGTGCGTCTTGAAGTGCTCGGTGAGGTAGGTAATGCGGTTCGAGAGGAGTGCAATCTGCACTTCTGGCGACCCGGTATCGGTGTCATGAACCCGATACTGGTTAACGAGGTCCGTCTTCGCTTGCTTCGTGGTGGACAAAATCCTGTCTCCTAAAAGGTTGAAACGATTGCCTGAATGCGGGTGGGGCTTTTAAACCGCGCACGATAACAGCGGGCCGGGTCGAAATCAATCCCGCCTGGACTCAGCCTATACTCCGCGGCGTGCCACGGTTCGGGCGAATCGGTCTCATCGTTTTCGTCGCGACGCTCTTCTTCGTCTGGCACGCTCCCCTGCTCACGCCCGCCGGCCGCGTGCGCGGCTTCAACAGCGACGCCGCCATCATCGCTCTCATGGGGAAGAAGCTGCTCGACGGCCGCGGCTTCGACATTTTCTTCTGGGGACAGAATTACGTCGGCCCGATGACTTCGATGTTCATCGCGGCAGCCGGCGCGTTCACCGGTGGCGTCGGCCCGCTCGCATTGCGGATCGGGACGCTGACGGAAGTACTCCTCGGCATTCTGCTGAGGGGGTGGGCCGTGTCGCGCATCGACCGCCGCGCCGCCATCCCGACGATGCTCGCGCTCGCCATCACGCCGCCCGTCATCCTGCGCATGATGATCACGCCGCTCGGCGCCGAGATGGCGTTCGTGCTCGCGGCCGCGCTGCTCGGCCTGATGCTCTCGC
>DASVUA010000024.1:0-7218 GCA_036387295.1 Thermoanaerobaculia bacterium
GCACCGATCTCTTCACTGCGTCGCTGGTGAAACGGACGCCGCTGCTGTTCGTGATCAACGAGGCGTTCACAGACGCACCCGCATTGCGCGGACGCCACGCGGTCTTCACGCCGCCGCCGGTCGATCACCGGCAGTTCTCGCCGCAAGGCGAGCACGCGCGGGCGCTCTATCGCTTCAATCGCAAGGTCGTCACGATCATCGGCAAAGTCGCGCCGGGACGCGGGTTCGAGGAAGCGCTGACGACGTTCGCGGCGCTGCGCCGCCTGCGCAATGACGTGCAGATGATGATCATCGGCCACGGCCCGCACCGCCCGGCGCTGGAAGCCCTCGCCGCCACCCTCGGCATCACGAACGACGTGACCTGGGCCGGCTATCACGAGGACGATCTGGCCGAGCATTACCGCGCCTCGAATCTCCTGCTCTTCACCGCCCGCGGCTCCGACGAAGGGCATCGCGCCGTCCTCGAAGCGATGGCGTGCGGAGTGCCGGTCGTCGCGTATCCGATCGAAGGCGTTGCGGCGTTGATCGGCCCGGAACGCGTCGCCGCGTCCGCCTCCCCCGAGGCACTAGCGGCACTCGCGTCGCGCGTCATCGACGCGCCGGGGCCGGTGTATGAACGCTCGCTGGGGTTCAGTTACGAAACGGCGGCCGCCCGTCTCCTCGAGGCATACGCGCCCGCGTCGACGTGACCCGGACGCGCAAGAGCCGGGCGTCGCGTGTCATCCCGCGCTTCAGCGCGGGATCCCCTGCCGAAGCGAGGTGTCGTCGCGGACGCGCAAGAGCGGAGCCTCGTGTGTCATCCCGCGCTTCAGCGCGGGATCCCCTGCCGAAGCGAGACGCCGTCGCTTAATGCAGGGGATTCCGCGCTGAAGCGCGGAATGACACAGTGAGAGTGAACGAGCGGGCTGTCGATCAGCGTCGGCGGGCTGAGAGCCCGCCGCTCCACTAAATCCGGCGTTGCCACCAGCGCGGCGGCTGGGGGGCATTACACCGACGCGATCACCTTCAATTCCACCGCGATTGGCGTCGGCAGTGAGTCGACGCCCACTGTGGTGCGCGTCGGCTGGATGGTCCCAAAGTACTCCGCGTAAATCTGATTGAAGCGCGCAAAGTCGCCTTGCATGTCGGTGAGGTAGACCGCCACGTCGACGACTTTATCGAGCGAGCTGCCGGCGTCTTCGAGAATGGCCTTCACGTTCTCGATGCAGGCGCGCGTCTGCACTTCGATGTCGTGACCCGTCACCTTCCCCGCTTCGTCGCGCGTCAGGCCCGGGATCTCGCCGGTGCCGGGCGTACGCGGGCCAATGCCCGACAGAAACAGGAAATCGCCGACCCGGCGCGCGTGCGGATACGGCCCGACCGGCGCCGGCGCACGTTCACTGCGGACGACATTGGGATTCTTCGGCGCAGACGGCGCTGCTGCAAACGGAGGCCGTGCAGCTCCCGACGGCGGCGCGGAGCGGCCGGCCACTTCCGTCTGTGACGACATTTCGCTCTCGCGATGGACCTCCGGTCCGTCGGCGAGCACATTGTGGGTTTCGAGACCGGTACCGCGCTCGGCGTTCAGATCGGCGGCCGGACCTTCGTCGAATTCTTTTTCCCAATTGATCTGCTTCCGCTCGTTCGGCGTCAGCTCGACGATCGCGTTGCCCGTGCCCCACACCGGCTGGTAATCCCACACCTTGCCGTCGTATTTGTTGTGCTCCCCCATGACAGCGCCGAGCCACCAGATGGCCTTGAAGCCCATGTCGGCGTTCGCCTCACGCGCAAAGTCGCGCGCGACCTGCGCCACGTCTTCGAGGCGTCCTTCGCTCAGCATCTCGAGCAGCTTGCGATTCCACTCGTCGTCTTTCTGGGAGGAGATCCTGTCGTTCGCCGGATCGATGTCGGCCACTTCATAACGGTTGGAGAAATTCGTGACGCAGACGACGATCGTCTTCTTTCCGTACGCGTCGATGGCCGCGCGGCCGGCGACGCCCAGCGCACGCGTTTCCTCGCGCTCCGCGTAAATGTTGCACGAGACGACCGACGCTGGAATGGCATTGTCGGGATTGAGCAGCTTCAATGCGACCACGGTCCCGGTATCGATCGGAAAGCCGTGATACGCCACAGTGGCCGCCTGCATCCCGCGGCTCTTTGTAATCCCGCAATAGAGCTTCCCGAACTCCGGATCGATCGTGAACTCATAAGGAATCGACCCATACTCGTACCAGTTCGCATCGACCAGCGTCCACGCCGGTTTCGGATCGACCTGGAAGAGATGACCGATGACCGAAAACCACTGCGTCGAATAAACGAGCAGCAGTTCGGCACCCGATTTCGCGATCTCGCGTCCTACCGCTTCATAACTCCGCCGCAGCGACGCCCACCCGGCGTGTTTGTCGGGTGCAAGCAGCGGATGCGGTTGGCCGGGGACGATGTACGCCTTGAGAATCAAGCCGCACCTCTCGAATTGAAAATTGAAAATTGAAAATTGAAAGATCGGATGGTCATCATTTCGACTCTCTACTTTTCTTCACGATCGTCGTGAGGATTGCGATCAGTTCAGTTGCCTCACCGATCAGAGCTGCAATGCGATGCGAGTTGATGAAGCGCGCGAGAATCCGCAGCCAGTATCGCGACTCGCGCGCTTCTTTGAGGGAGATGTTGCACTTGGAGATGAAGTCGGCACGGCTTTGTGCAGCGTCTGCCTCTTCGAGATTGGCGCCGACCGATCCTGCCGCCGACGCAGCCTGCGCGCTCGTACTGCGCAACGATGGCTCGCGCTCATAAACGAACCGGTGCAGGTCGATGACGGCGCAAGCGAACTCGAACGCCCGCTCGCGAAGCTCCGACCCACGCCCACGTTCGTTCATATTTTTCAATTTTCAATTTGCAATTTTCAATTCCTGACGTGCGACACCGCCCCCTCACGCAGCTGCGGGTCCCATCCAACAATGGCGTTTCCCGTTCCGATCACCGTTCCGTAGCCATAAATTTCTGCGGCGTAATTTGGGAAATCGAGTGCGGACAGCATCCACGCCAATGAGCCGGCTTTCACTTCGGAAACGGCGTGGTCCATGAATTCGGGGAGGATTGCGATGAGCTCTTTCGTCTGACCTTTGCGCATCAGGTCGATGACCTGCATGTCCCACAAATATCCGGAATGTTCGTAGACGTGCTCGCGCGACATGTCTTCCGGGATTTCGGGCTCGGTGGTGAAGTGGCGGTGCGACAGCGTATTGGACGCCAGCAGCACCGCCCGCTTGCCGCTCTTCTCAATGGCGCGCCTCGTGGCCTGCCCGAGCTTGAGCATCTGCGCCTGTCCCATCTCATTGGAAAAGTAATACGGTGAATTGTTGGATGAAATGCCGACGATGGGAATGTCCCACTCCGGATTCATCATGTGACACGAGACGATCGTGCCGTAATCGACGCGGAAATCGGGATTGCGCATCATCTTCGTGATGAGCCCCATTTCGCGCCCTTCTTGGGCGATCAATTCCGCCAGCTCGACGTCGACTTTGACGTCGTACTGAAAGCGGAAGAGATTCGGAAAAATCGGGTCGACTGACAATCCGTGGAATTCGGGTAATCCGAGAAAGTGATGGCCGATGACGGTCTGCCAGTGCGGCGAATGGACGAGGATCACGTCCGGCTTTTTCGCCAGGAAATGCTTGCGCGCACGCTCATAGCCCCAGCGCAGCACTTCCCAGCCGCACTCCGACTTTGGCTCATTGCGCCAGTGGTTTTCGCCGTAAACGATGTGGGGAGGGTGCGGCGCGAGAATGCCGCCGACGATTTCGCCTTGTTTGGTCATAGTTTCACGCAGACGTTTTTCGCTTCTGTAAAAAACTCGAGCGACTCGAAGCCGCCTTCGCGGCCGACGCCGCTTTCTTTCGCCCCGCCGAACGGCACGCGCAGATCCCGCAAGAGCCAGCAATTGATCCAGACCGTGCCGGCGTGCAATTCCGCCGCGACGCGATGCGCGCGCTGCAGATTGCGCGTCCAGACCGTCGCCGACAGACCGTACTTTGTGGAATTCGCCGATTGCACCGCTTCTTCGTCCGTATCGAACGGCGTAATCGTCACGACCGGACCGAAGATCTCTTCCTGCAAGACGCGGCACTCACAGGTGAGCCCTGTAATGACCGCCGGCTCGATGAAAAAGCCGCGCGTACCGACGCGCCGGCCGCCCGTCACGACTGTGCCGCCTTCTTCCTCGGCCAGTTTGATATAGCCGCTCACCTTGGCCAGATGCGCTTCGCTGATCAGCGCACCGACGTCGGTCTGCGGGTCGGCCGGATCACCGACGCGCAGTTTCTTCGTCGCGGCGACGAACCGCTCGACGAATTCGTCGTAAATCGGACGCTCGACGAAGATGCGCGAGCCGCACAGGCAAATCTGCCCCTGGTTCGCGAAGCTCGAGCGGATGGAGGTCGCGATCGCGTCGTCGAGATCGGCATCGGCGAAGATCAGATTCGGATTTTTCCCGCCGAGCTCCAGCGACAGTTTCTTGAAGAGCGGCGCGGCCGTGGCAGCGACGCGCGCACCGGTCACTGTGCCGCCGGTGAACGAAATCATCGGCACGTCGGGATGCTCGCAGATCGCGGCCCCCGCTTTCGCGCCGTAGCCATGCACGATGTTCAATACGCCAGGTGGTAATCCCGCCTCAATGGACAATTCCGCCAGCCGATTGGCCGTGAGCGGCGTCAATTCGGACGGTTTTGCGACGCAGGTATTTCCCGACGCAATGGCAGGCGCGATTTTCCATGAAAGCAGGTACAGCGGCAGGTTCCACGGCGAGATCAGGCCCGCAACGCCGACCGGTTGCCGCAATGTGTAGTTGAGCGCCGTGTGATCGGTGGCATGTGCTTCGGTCGACTGGTGCAGGATGCCGGTGGCGAAGAAGCGGAAATTCGCAACGGCGCGCGGGATGTCCATCCGCTTTGCGAGCGCTACCGGCTTTCCGTTGTCGTCGCTCTCGAGGCGCGCCAGCTCGTCGACATTCGCTTCAATGAGATCGGCGAGCTTCAAGAGAATGCGCGACCGCGTTTCGGCGGGCGTTTTCGACCAGGTCCTGAACGCTTCCTTCGCCGCCTGCACCGCGGCATCGACGTCGGCGCGATCGCTGTCCGGAATCTGCGCGAGCACCTCGCCTGTGGCGGGACAGATGCTGTCGAGATATGCGCCCGACTGTGGCGCGACGAATTGTCCGTTGATGAAGTTGCCCAATCGAGCCGGATCGGCGCGAGAGACCTCCGGCGACAACGCGACGTCGGTCTCCTCCTGCACGCTCATCGCGGCGCCACCGGAGACCCTTCGCGTCCGCTCGCGGCAAATTCGCCGGGATCGAATTCCCAGCGATCGATGTCCGGATCCCACGAGTCCCACGGCACGATGCCGGCCATCCGTTCTCTCAGCCCCGGCGGAATGACCTCCGGGACGATGAACGCCTTCTGGCGGCGCAGTTTGTAGGGATTACGGAATTCGAATCCGAGCACGCCGAGGATGTAGCGGGCGATGTACCAGGTCGCCTGCGGGTTCCAGCCGTGCGCGATTTTCACCACGACGCCCAGCCCCTCGGGGTACTCCGGATGTTCGATGGCGAGACCGAGCAGACCGTCGGCACCTTCTTTCGCCACGACCCGCCCGCCGCATGCTTTGAGGATCGTCGAATCGAGGCGATTGAAGCCGCCGATGAGATCGGGATGCGCCACCATCGAGCTCCAGATCCAGTCGGCGTCTTTTTCCGTGACGAGATTCGCGAAGAGCTTCGCGAGATCCGTGACGGTCATCGAGACGGTGGGCAGGCCGCAGCCGTCCTTCGCGATCGTCCCCGTCTTCCACTCGTCACCGAGCACGCCGCGGATGTAGCCGAGGTACTCCTGGAAAAAAGGGTGGTGCGGCCAGACGTAACCAACGCGGCGCCAGCCGCGCATGCGGCAGCCGCGGAGAATGCCGGCATGCTCGCCGGAACAGCAGTGATACCAGCGGCGCGGGCGGCGCACCTGCCGTCCGAACTGCACGAGCGGCACGTCGTGCGGCGTCTGCATCAGCCCGTACTCCGCCTCGCGCAGAATCGAGCGCGCGACCGCCACATGCTCCGTATCGCCGTTGTGGGACGCGACCGAGATCGCCTGCTGCTCGCTCGTCAGCTCGCGCGCGAAATCCTTCGCGAACACCTTCATCATGATCGGCTTCACCATCGAGCGCCCGTAGACCTCGACGTTCCCGCCGAACGAGTAAAGCAGGTTCTTCCCCGTCACCCACGACACCGCGCCATGAATCGTGTTCTCTGCCACCCCATTGCGCCGGTACTCGACGAGCGGCTGCCAGTTCGGCATCGCCCGCGCAAAGTTGGGAGTGGCCGTTTCATCGAAGGCCGCAGCTTCTTTTTCGAGGATCGTCACGCAAGCTCCGGCGCGATGCGAGTCATAAAATCACGCATGTTTTTCATCACGCGTTTCGAGTTGTGATTATTGAAGTCGAACCAGAGCATCAGGCGGTCGGACGGGTCGAAGCGTTCTTTCATCTGGGCGACGATTTCGCTCGCGCTGCCGACGAGGGCGTTGTTCGTGGCGCGGCGGACTTTTTCTTCGTCGAGCGTCCCTTCGAGGGCGCGCCAGTAGTTCGAGAGGGCGTCTTTCGCTTCGTCGTGCGCCTTCGCCGGGTCGTCTTCGTTGATGAAGACGAGCACCGTGCGCGGCATGAGGCGGCGCTGCCAGCCGCCGCCCTCGGGGTGGTAGTGCTCGCGCATCCGTTCGTTCGTTTTCTCGATCTCGTCCCCGGGGGTGATGGAGAGATTGAAGACGCCGACGGGGAGAATGGTGTTGGCGAAGATCTGCGTCGCAGGATCGTGTGAGCCGATCGAGAGGCGCAGCAGATCCATGCGCGGCTCCTGCGGGACGATCTTCAGATTCGGGAAGCGGTAGCGCGGCTCGAGCGGAATCTCGTCCACCGTCATCCCGTACGCTTCGACCGCACGCGTCCAATCTTCTTCTTTGCGAAAGTCGGCGCGGCGCAGCGCACGCGGCGCGATCATCGTGGAGTTGAGCGTTTCGCCTTTGAGCAGGCGGAGAAAGATCTCCGTCGCTTCTTCGAAAATCCTCGTTTTCACCACCGGCCACGCCGCTGCTTCGACGGCATTGCGCGGGACGATTCCGTACGGGATGTTGATGAACGGAAAGCGCCCCGAAGCAAACCCGATGGTGAGAATGCGCCGCTCGTTTTCATCGA
>DASVUA010000025.1:0-2399 GCA_036387295.1 Thermoanaerobaculia bacterium
GTCATCCTGAGCCCCGCAGAGGGCGAAGGACCTTCTCCGTTGCATGCTGGAAGGTCCTTCGCCGTCTACGCGGCTCAGGATGACAAGAGGGGGAGGGTCGCGCCCCAGGCAAAATGTGCGCACGCGTTCTGAGTGTCATCCCGCGCTTCAGCGCGGGATCCCCTGCCGAAGCGAGACGCCGTTGCTCGTTTGCAGGGGATTCCGCGTTGAAGCGCGGAATGACACGTGGGCGAAATGGAAGCGCGGTTCCCCCTTGTCATCCTGAGCCCCGCAGAGGGCGAAGGACCTTCTCCGTTGCATGCTGGAAGGTCCTTCGCCGTCTTCGCGGCTCAGGATGACAAGTGCGGAACCGTGTCATCCGAGCGGATTGACTGCTCTTACGCTTCCGCCACTTCTGCCGGTTGCACCATTGCCACGGTCGTTTTGTTCGCGTTCTTGAAGCCGCGGGCGGCGGAGACGAAGGAGCGGAAGAGGGGGTGCGGGGCGCTGGGGCGCGATTTGTATTCGGGGTGGAACTGGCAGCCGAGGAACCAGGGATGCCCTTCCAGCTCGATGATCTCGACGAATTTTCCGTCGGGTGAGGCGCCGGTGACGCGGAAGCCGCGTTGTTCGAGTTGCGGGATGTATTCGGGATTGGCTTCGTAACGATGGCGGTGGCGCTCTTCGACGAAATCGACGCCATAGGCATCCCGCGCGATCGAGCCTTCTTTGAGGCTGCACGGATATTTGCCGAGGCGCATCGTGCCGCCGAGCGCATCGACGCCGATGAGGTCGCGCAGCTTGTAGATCACTTTGTACGGCGCTTCGTCATCGAATTCGGTGGAGTTCGCGCCGACCATGCCGGCCATGTTGCGCGCGAACTCGATCGTGGCGCACTGCATGCCGAGGCAGATGCCGAAGAACGGGATCTTGCGCTCGCGTGCGTAGCGAATCGCGCGCAGTTTCCCTTCCACGCCGCGTGAGCCGAAACCGGGACCGACCAGAATGCCGTCCACCGTGGCGAGCTCGCCGTGGTAGCCCTCTTCTTCGAGGCCTTCCGAGTCGATGTAGACGATGCGCACCTTGACGCCGTTCGCGATCCCGCCGTGCACGAGCGCCTCATTGAGCGACTTGTACGAATCGCCGAAATCGACGTACTTGCCGACGAAGCCGATGCGCACTTCGTCTTCCGGATGGCGCATCTTGCGGACGATCTCTTCCCACTTCGTCAGCGAGCCGATCTCTTCGTGCGGGAGGTGCAGCTTGTCGAGCAGGATCTCGTCGAGCCCTTCGCGGGAGAAGGCGAGCGGCACCTGATAAATCGACTCGACGTCGTACGCCGGGACGACCGACTCTTCCTCGACATTGCAGAAGAGACCGATCTTCTTCTTCATCTCGTCCGGAATGGTGCGGTCGGAGCGGCAGAGAAGAATGTCGGGCTGGATGCCGATCTGCCGCAGCGTCTGCACGGAGTGCTGGGTCGGTTTCGTCTTCAGTTCGTCGCTCGCTTTGATGTAGGGAACGAGCGTGAGATGGACGTTGATGGCGTTGCCGCGGCCGGCTTCGAGGCGGAACTGGCGGATGGCTTCGAGGAAGGGGAGCGATTCGATGTCGCCGACCGTGCCGCCGATCTCGACGATGACGACGTCGACGCCTTCCGAGACGTCCTTGATGCAGCGTTTGATCTCGTCGGTGATGTGCGGGATGACCTGCACCGTCTTGCCGAGGTAGTCGCCGCGGCGTTCTTTTTCGATGACCTTGAGGTAGATGCGGCCTGTCGTGAAGTTGTTCTTGCGCGTGGCGCGCATGGTGGTGAAGCGCTCGTAGTGCCCGAGGTCGAGGTCGGTCTCGGCACCGTCCTCGGTGACGAAGACCTCGCCGTGCTGGAACGGCGACATGGTGCCGGGGTCGACGTTCACGTACGGATCGAATTTCTGGATCGTGATCCTGAAGCCCCGCGCCTCGAGCAGCGCTCCGATGGAGGCCGCGGCGATTCCTTTTCCGAGGCCGGAAACCACACCACCGGTGATGAAGATGTACTTCGTGCTCATAGGCGTCTCCTACGTCGTGTCTGCTGGTTTTTACGGGAGAGAGAGGGGGTGGTACGCCGGGAGAGATGGAGTCGTGTGAGCGCAATGCTCACGAAAGGCGGTCTCCGGTCTTACGCATGAAGTCTGGCAAGTTCGCTCTCGACGCGCGCCACATCCTCGGGACGATCGACTCCCTGGTGCGGCTTGGCGGTCTGCAACACGGCGATTTTAAGGCCGTGTTCGAGTGCCCGCAACTGTTCGAGCGATTCTGCCCGTTCGAGCGGCGATTGCGGGAGCGAGACGAAGCGCTCGAGCGCGTCGCGGCGATACGCATAAACGCCGATGTGGCGCAGCGCGGTCTCGCGCGAGCCGATCGGCGCGCGGGAAAAG
>DASVUA010000026.1:0-3348 GCA_036387295.1 Thermoanaerobaculia bacterium
AACCCCCGCCGCTCCACCAGACGAAGGCGGATGAGAGCGCGTGCGGCCTTACCGCCAGGTCATTTCGAAGACGCACTGCTTGTCGCCGTGGCACTGGCACTTGGTCTCGGTCACCGTCGGGTCGGTGCCGCCGTGGCGGAGGATCGATTCCATGAAGTAGCCGATGGCGCTGGCGCAGAAGATGGGGCTGTGAACCGGGTAGTTGGAGTAGGTCATCCGGCCGCCGCCCGCCGTCTTCTCGAACTTCACGTTGCCGAACTTCTGATACTGATCGTGAAAGAGTGCGTTGCTCTCGAGGAACTGCACGAGGCTGTCGGAATCGAGCGAGCGGTAGATGCGGCCGATGCCGAGCTCCGCGGACGCCGCGCCGATCAGCGCGAGCACGTTGGCGTGCGTTCCTTTGAGCTCGTCGTGAATGGCGCGGTCGAGCTCGACCAGCGATTCGAATTCGCACCAGCTCGATGCGAGCGGGGTCCGCGTATAGCCGCGCGTGCGCGGCGTCAGTTTCTCGATGAATGCAGCGAAACCGGCGTCGCCGAGCGTTTCGACGAGGAACTGCTTGCGCGCGCCGAACATCACGCCTTTCACTTTCGCGATCGACGGATCGGGGCCGGTCAGCTCTTCCTTTCCGTCGAGTCGAGGAGGATTCGCAGAGGCCTTGCGCTGCATGAGCAGTGACATGCCGGCGATTGTAGTGCGAGGTCAGCGCAGATGGCGGAATGCTTCCGGCACAAAGTCGCCGTCGCTCGCTTCGCGCGCGGCCAGCCCGATCTGAAACTCCATCACGTCAGGCGGCACCGGCGTCTGATACGTCTCCAGCGTGTCGCGCAACGCGTCGACCGGCGTGAGCCCCTCGGTGCGCACGGAACGGTAGAGCTTCACCGCGATCGCTTCCGCGGCGCCGGGGGTGAGCAGCTTCGGAACGATCGCTTCGACGGCCGCGAAGTCGCCCTCCTGCAGCTCGACGCCGCGCCGTTTGGCGAGCGTGCGGATGAGGGCGAATCCTTCGGCGGCGGTGGTGGTGGGGAAGATCGGAATCTTCACGTCGACGCGGCCGGGCCGTTTGAGATCGACTTCGATGAGATCGGGGCGGCTCGAAGCGAGGATCCAGATGATGCGGCCGCGATTCGCGGGATTGCTCATCTGCTCGGCGAACATGCCGTACAGGCGTCCCGACAAACCCGAATCGCCGCTGCCGGAATCGCGTTTTCCAAGCGCCTGATCCGCTTCGTCGATGAAGACGAAACAGCGTCCGAGCCCTTTGAGCAGACGGAAGATCTTCTCGAGATTGCCTTCCGTGCTGCCGACCCACTTGTCGCGAAAGTTCTTCAGCTTCACGACCGGCACGCCTGCCTCGCCGGCCAGGCATTCGACGAGATACGTTTTCCCGGTGCCGACCGGACCGCAGAGCAGATAGCCCATCGGAAGCGCCTGCACGTCGTTCATCTGCCAGAGCTTGATGTCCTGGCGCAGCCACGTTTTCAGCCGCTCCTGCGCGTTGTAATCGTCGAGCGTCCGCTTCGATTCGATGAATTCGATGAGGCCCGCGGCGTCTTTTTCGACGAGCTCTTTGCGCATCGTCACGAGATCGGTGGCGTGCAGTACTTCGCGGCGGTGCGACTTCATGCGCAGCAGGTTGTCGACCGAGGTGAGCGTGGTGCCGGTCAGTTGATGCGCGATCGTGTCGTACGACGGCGCGAACTCCGCCAGCACGTCGGCACGGTCGGCAGCGAACAGCGTGAGCGCGTCGCGCAGTTCAGTCGTCGACGGCAACGGCACTTCGATCGGCGCGGCGCGCGGATGATTGACGAGCAGCGGGTGCAGATCGTTGAGGTTTTCGGCGATCAGAAACGTGGCGAGCGAATGGCGCGTGAGGAGATCGTCGGCCGCCCAGTCGCGCATCAGCATCGCGAGCGCGCTGAGGTCGTAGTTGAGCGCCCCCGGCAGCGCGGGCGCGACGAGATGCGCCGACTTCATGTAGAAGCCGACCTGAAAGGCCTCCTGCCCGAGGCGCGCGAGATTCGCGGAGTAGCGGAAAAAGCGGGTGAGCCACTCGGTGGCCTGACGCGGCGCACGCGGCAGCTCGGGATGCTCTTTGTACGCCGGCCACTTCGTGACGATGTCCGAGCCTTTTTCGATGCGCACCCCGTTGCCGAGGTCGTAGCTGAGCACGACGTCGAACCGGGGAAAGATCACCCGGTTGAGGAACTCGGGGAGACTGCCGAGCGTGCGGTTGTCGATGAGGAAACGGTCGTTAACGTTGCCGTAGAGCAGGAACTGATTCGCGGCGTGCGATTGATAGAGCGCGATGACGCGCTCGGCCCATCCGGTGATCATTCGTACTGCCTCGTGCCGGTGGTGGTCGTCGTGCCGCTGTCGTCGATGTTCGAGAGGAGATGCGAGGTGAGCGCGATGTGCGACGCGATCGCGGTGGGGCGGCCGCGCAGCGTCGCTTCTTCGAGCGCGTAATCGAACTGCATCTCGATGCGTGCGAGGTCGGCGTTGATCTCGGCGAGCGACGTTTCGCGATGCTGCACGTTGGCGAGCCGTTCGCGCAGGATTTTCAAGATCGCCTGAGTCGACGCCCGCAGCGATTCACTCGACGCCGCTGCAAGCTCGCGCTCCACCGCGGCGATCTGCGTCACGAGGTCGCGCATGTCACTGGCCGGCGCGACGACGAGATTGCGCTGCCCGACCAGAAGGTTCAAAAAGTACCAGGTGAGTTTCTGCAGCGCTTCGAGGTTGCTGTCGACGAACAGGTCGTCGCCGGAATGCTCGCGATACAACGTCTCGAGCCGCTCGCGCTTCTGCTCGAGCTTGCGGTAGCGCTGCCGCGCTGCGCCGCCGACCTTCGACAGCAGCGCGTATCGCGCCGCCTCCGTGTCGCCGCGCAATTCATGCGTGCGCCGTTCGTCGATCCATCGTTGAAACCCTGGGTTCGACGCGAGCGTGAAGAGATACATCAACTCGCCCGCGCCCGCGACCGCCCAAACCGCCGGATCCCACCACCCTCCGACCGCCGCCGCAATCACCGCGAGCGCGTTCCACGGCAACCGCAACAGCGGGATGTCGGGCTTCGCGAGGAAGGCGTGGTAGAGGTAGCGCATTGGTTTGGAGTGGGGCGTTGGGGGTATTTAGCGGGCGTTGGGCTTTGGGCGTTGGGCTTTTGGGGTGTTTCGCGATTCGGATGCGCTGCAGCGAGTGCGGCCCAGGCGAACAGCCGCACACGCCTGACGCCCAAAGCCCAACGCCAATGTACTACTCCGTCGTCGCCGGTCCCATCGATTTCACGCTCTCGGTCGCGGGCGTGCTCTGTCCGTTGTCGATGGAAAGGCCTTCGGCGGCGGC
>DASVUA010000027.1:0-2143 GCA_036387295.1 Thermoanaerobaculia bacterium
AACCCCCGCCGCTCCACCAAACGACGAGCGTGCGTCAACGAACCTGTTTGAGAAGGCGCGACCTGGAGGGCGGACTTTCTGCCCGCCGTTTTCTCACGAGGCGTACGAGTGCCCGCAAAGCGTTCGCTGGTGGAACCGGAAATCCCGGAAACGAACACTTCTGCTGGACCTTCTTTCGCGTAAGTCGTTGAATGCGAACGGCGACCGGCGTGGCAGTGGGGTTGCCCTGTGGGAGCGACCATGGATCTGCTCTGGAAAGACATTCGTTACGCTCTCCACTCGCTGCGCGCGAACCCCGGATTCGCACTCGTCTCGATCCTGACCCTGGCTCTCGGCATCGGGGCGACGACCGCCATCTTCAGCGTGGTCAATGGGGTGCTGCTGCAGCCGCTGCCGCTCAAAGATCCGGCGCGCCTGATGATGGTCTGGGAGCGGGCGCCGGAGATGGAGCGCAATCCTGCCTCACCGGCGAACGTGGCGGCGTGGATCGACGCTGAAGTGCCGCGGACGTTCTCCTCGCTCGGCACCACCATCGACTGGGAAGTGAGCCTGACCGGCCAGGCCGAACCGGAGCTCGTCCTCGCAGGCCTCGCCAGCGGCCGCCTCTTCGAGACGCTCGGCGCACAGCCGTACCTCGGGCGCGTCATCACACCCGCCGACGCCACGCTCGAAGCGGAAGGGGTGGCAGTGCTCGGCTACGCCTTCTGGCAGCGCAAATTCGGCGGAGACCGCAAAGTGATCGGCCGCCGCGTGCAGATCAACGGCGAGGCCTTCACGATCGTCGGCGTCATGCCGCGGCAGTTCATCGTGCCCGACAGCCGCGCGGAAATGTGGGTGCCGTTCTATCTCAACCCGAACGGACGCGGACGCTCGCTTCGGCCCATCGGCCGCCTCGCACCCGGCGTGACGCTGCAGCAGGCGCAGGCGCGAATGGAGGTCGTCGCGAAGCGCCTGCAGACCGCGCATCCGGCCGGCGCGAGGTTCACGCAATCGATGGCCAACATGTCGATCAACATCGTGCCGGTGCACGAGCAGGTGGTCGGCAGCATGCGCCGCTCGCTCTGGATCGTCTTCGCCGCCGTGGCGCTGCTGCTGCTGATCGGCTGCGTCAACATCGCGAATCTCCTCCTCAGCCGCGCCACCGCCCGCGCGAAAGAGATGGCCATCCGCTCCGCCCTCGGCGCATCGCGAGGACAACTCGTGCGGCAGTTGCTCACCGAAAGCCTCATCCTCGCCATCATCTCCGGCATCGTCGGCGTCGTCATCGCCGGATGGGCGACGATGCTGCTCGTGCGCTACACGCCGGAATCGGCGATGCTGCCGCGCACTGCCGAGATCGCGGTCGACGGCCGCGTCCTCGCGGTCACGGCACTGCTCACGCTCGCCACCGGCGTCTTCTTCGGCCTCGCCCCGGCGCTCGAAGCGTCACGCACGGATCTCAACACAGGGCTCAAATCGGGGAGCCGCGGCTCGACGCACGACCGCCGCGGCAAGATGTTCCGCAACGCACTGGTGGTGGCCGAGGTTGCGCTCGCGACGATCTTGCTCATCGGCGCCGGACTGCTCATGAAGAGTTTCGCGAAACTGGAAGCGATCAGTCCGGGAGTCCGTCCCGATCGCGCCGTAACGGCGCGCGTCGTACTCACCGATCCATACCAGGAAGGTGAACCGCGCCGCGAAATGGTGACGCGCATGATTGACACCGTTCGTACGTTGCCGGGTGTCGAGCATGCCGGCGCAATCGTCACGATCAACATGCCGTTCACCAATTCGCTCAGCCGGCAGGGATTCGAGATCGAAGGGCAGCCGGTACCGCCGGACGGCGAAGGACCGTCGTCCGACATCCGTCCCATCGCGGGCGATTACTTCAAGGCCATGGGGATGACGATCCTGGCGGGGCGGCCGCTCGACGAGCGGCAGATCGATCCGAAAAGCTGCGAGATCGTGGTGAATGAATCGTTCGCGCGGCAGTACTTTGGCGGCATCCGCAATGCGCTCGGCAAGCGGCTGCGGCTCGAGTGGTACAACCCGCTCGAGCCGCGGATCGTCGGCGTCGTGAACGACGTCCGCGCCGCCGGCCTCGGCGAAGCCGCGGCGACCGCGCTCTATCTCAGCTATGCGCTCGATCCACAGCGCCAGTTCA
>DASVUA010000028.1:0-2763 GCA_036387295.1 Thermoanaerobaculia bacterium
GACGAAGAGGCGGAGGCTCCGCCTCCGCAGGAAGAGCGGCGACTCGCGTCGCCGCACACCACAACGTCCTTGTGGAGCGGCGGGCTTTAGCCCGCCGAGCGATCGTCGGCGGGCTGAAGCCCGCCGCTCCACCTTAGAGAATCCCCGCGGGATGACATCCTCTCTTCCTTCTGTTTTGACGAGCCCATGAAACGGCGGCCTCGTGCTCTTGCGCTCGCGTCTCAATCCCGGCTGGCGATGATGTCGCTGCTGTGGCTCGCGCTGTTTGCGTATGCGGGGCGGCCGCTGCTCGCCGGGGCGGCCGCGGCCGGATTCGCCCCTTTTGCGGGATGGACACTCCTTCTCGCGCTCGCGGCAATTCCGGCGCTGTCGATGTTCACCCGCCGCGCGCAGCTCACCGGATACGCGATCCTCGGCATCTTCTCGACATTGCTCGTGCTCGTTCTCATCGGCGATCTCGTGCGCGGCATTTCGCTCCTCGCGCGCGTGCCGCTCAATGCGCGCGCCGTCAGCCTCACGATTCTTTACGCCGCCGGCGCACTGTCGCTGATCGGGTTGTTTCAGGCGCGCTGGCCGCGCGTGCGCCGCGTCGCCATTCCGGTCGAGAACCTGCCATCAGAGCTCGACGGATATCGCATCGTGCAGTGGAGCGACGTCCACATCGGGCCGTCCATTCAGCGCCGCTTCGTGCAGTCACTGGTCGAACGGACGAATGCACTGCAGCCGGACGCGGTCGCCATCACCGGCGATTTCGTCGACAGCGCATTCGAACAATCGCGCGATCACATCGAGCCGTTGCGCGAGCTGCAGACGCGTGACGGCGCGTTTTACGTCACCGGAAATCACGAGTATTACTGGCGTGCGAGCGAATGGATTCCGGCGCTGCAGAACGTCGGCCTCGAGTTTCTGAAGAACGAGCACCGCGTCATTACGCGTGGCGAGGCGAAACTGGTGATAGCCGGCGTCACCGACCCGGTCGGGCGCTACACGCACAAGCAGGACCCCGATCGCGCGCTCACCGGCGCGCCTGCCGAGGCGGTGAAAGTGCTCCTCTCGCACCGCCCGCAGACCGCGCGCGATGCCGATCGCCTCGGCGTCGACCTGCAGCTTTCCGGACATACGCACGGCGGGCAGTTCTTCCCCTTCAATCTCATCATCAAAAAGTTCCAGCCGATCGTCGCAGGACTGCACCGCGTCGGCCGCACGTGGCTCTACGTGAATCGCGGCACCGGCTATTGGGGACCGCCTACACGGCTCGCGGTCGGCGGCGAGATCACGGTCATCGAGCTGCGTCGCGCCTGACGGCCACCGGAAGGCGCGGCGACGCTATCATGCGCGCCCATGCACCTCCCCGAAGCGCGCTCCGGCTCCGCGGTCTGGAAAGTCATCGCTGCAGCAGCAGCGGGGACGATGATCGAGTGGTACGACTTCTACATCTTCGGCAGTCTCGCAGCGATCATGTCGGGCCTCTTTTTTCCGAAGGAGAATCCGACTGCCGGCTTTCTGCTCACGCTGGCCACGTTCGCGACCGGCTTTGCCGTCCGTCCGTTCGGCGCGATCGTCTTCGGGCGCGTCGGCGATCTGGTCCGACGCAAGTACGCGTTCCTCGTGACGCTGCTGATCATGGGGGGTGCGACGTTCGTGATCGGCCTGTTGCCGACCTATGAGCAGGTCGGAATCGCAGCGCCGCTGATGCTCGTCGTTCTCCGCCTATTGCAGGGGCTCGCCCTCGGCGGCGAATACGGCGGCGCGGCGGTCTACGTCGCGGAGCACGTTCCCGACAATCGCCGCGGTTTCTACACGAGCTTCATCCAGACCACCGCCACCCTCGGCCTGTTCGTGTCGCTCGGCGTGATCCTCATCGTCCGCTCGACCATGGACAAAGCGGCGTTCGAGACCTGGGGCTGGCGCGTGCCGTTTCTGCTGTCGATTCTCCTCGTCGCCATGTCGCTCTGGATTCGTCTGCGACTGAAGGAATCGCCGCTCTTTACGCATCTCAAGGCAACCGGACAGACGTCGGCCACACCGCTCAAAGATTCGCTCGGCAATCGCCGCAACTGGCGTGTCATTCTGCTCGTCCTCTTCGGCGCGGCGGCCGGACAGGCGGTGGTCTGGTACACAGGCCAGTTCTACGCGCTCTTTTTCCTGCAGAACGTATTGAAGGTCGACTTTGTGAAAGCGACCGTGATCGTCGCCGTCGCACTTGCGCTCGCGACGCCGTTCTTCATCGTATTCGGCGCATTGTCGGACCGCATCGGCCGGAAGAAAGTGATGATGGCCGGCAATCTCATCGCCGCACTGTCGTATTACCCGATCTACAAAGCGATGTATGCCGCGTCGCAGCCGTTGCAGCCGGTCACAATGACGCTGCTGGTGTTCATTCAGGTCATTTTCGTGACGATGGTCTATGGCCCGATCGCCGCGTTTCTCGTCGAAGCGTTCCCCGCCAAAATCCGCTACACGTCGCTTTCCCTGCCGTACCACATGGGCAACGGCTGGTTCGGCGGCTTCACCCCATTCATCGCCACCTGGCTCGTCGCCCGTACCGGAAACATCTACTCCGGCCTCTTCTACCCGATTTCGATTGCGCTCCTCACCTTCATCGTCGGCACGCTGTTTCTCGAGGAGAGCAAGGACGTGAGGATCTGGGATGAGGTGAAGTGAGGTTGTCGGTTATGCGTTGTCGGTTGGCGGTTGTCGGTTGTCGGTTGTCCGTTGTCGTGAACCGTTATCCGTTGCCCGTTGCCCGTTGCCCGGGCCTTT
>DASVUA010000029.1:0-3575 GCA_036387295.1 Thermoanaerobaculia bacterium
CGGAGGCCGCAGGCCGTAACGTGGCGCAGCCGGTCATCGAGATTCGCAACCTCACGAAGGTCTATCACCTCGGCGAGGTCGACGTCCGCGCGCTCGACGGCGTGAATCTGCACGTCGACCAGGGCGAGTTCATCGCCATCATGGGTCCGTCCGGCTCCGGAAAATCGACGCTGATGAACATCATCGGCTGCCTCGATCGCCCCACCGACGGAACGTACGTGCTCGATGGGGCCGACGTCTCCGCGCTCAGCCGCGATCAGCGCGCGATCATCCGCAATGCGAAGATCGGCTTCGTCTTTCAGAGCTTCAACCTGCTCGCCCGCACCTCGGCCATGGAGAACGTCGAGCTCCCGCTGCTGTACGGCGATCTCGCGCTTTCGAAAAAGCAGCGTCACGAGGCGGCACGCGAAGCGCTGCATCGCGTCGGCCTCGCCGGACGCGAAGGCAACTATCCGTCGCAGCTTTCCGGCGGCCAGCAGCAGCGCGTCGCGATCGCGCGTGCCCTCGTCACCAATCCCGCGATCCTGCTCGCCGATGAGCCGACCGGCAACCTCGATTCGCGCACGTCGATCGAGATCATGGGCATTTTCCAGGAGCTGAACGACGAAGGAAAAACCGTTGTCCTCATCACGCACGAGCCCGACATCGCGCAACACGCGAAACGCGTCGTCACCGTGCGCGACGGGCTCATTCAACAGGACGAGTTCGTGCAACAGCATCGCGTCGAGCGCCAGGGAATAGCGGCACCGGTGCAGCCGGTGAAGAAGTGACCGCGGCGGGAAGACCATGAAAATCACGCTGATCCGCCTCGCCAACATCACCGTCGTCGGTCTGAAATCGATTGCCCGAAACAAGCTGCGCTCGCTGCTCACCGCGCTCGGCGTCGTCATCGGGGTGGCCTGCGTGATCGTCTCGGTCGCCATCGGCGGCGGCGTGGCGGCATCGACCGCCGAGATGATCAATTCGCTCGGCTCGAACTTCATCATGATCATCCCCGGCGCGACGACGCAGGGCGGCGCGCGCATGTTCGGCTCGCAGTCGACGCTCACCGAAGACGACGTGACGGCGATCGCGCGCGAGTGTCCGGCCGTGGCCTACGTTTCGCCGCAATCACGCACCTCGGGACAAGTCGTCGCGGGCGAGACGAACTGGTCGACGCAGGTCTTCGGCGTCGGCATCGACTGGCCGAACATCCGCGCCTGGAACCTGCGCGACGGTACGTTTTTCAGCGAAGGCGACATCCGCGCCGGCGCGAAGGTGGCGATCCTCGGCAACACCGTCGCGGAGAACCTCTTCCCGGACGGCGACGCCGTCGGCGCCATCATCCGCATCAAGAACGTCCCTTTCCGCGTCAATGGCGTGCTCGAGAAAAAAGGCGGCAGCATGATGGGCTCCGATCAGGACGACGTCATCATCGCGCCGTACACCACCGTGCAGAAGCGGCTCATGGGACAGCAGCGCATCGGCATGATCATCGCCTCCGCCGCATCGCCCGACCAGGTGCGCGACGCGACCGATCAGATCGACGCGCTACTGCGGCAACGCCATCGCATCGGTCCCGGCGGCGACGCCGACTTCATGCTCCGCTCGCAGGAGGAGATCCTGCAGGCCAGCGCGCAGCAGACCGCGATGATGCGCTATCTCCTGCTCGGCATCGCGATCGTCTCGCTCGTCGTCGGCGGCATCGGCATCATGAACATCATGCTGGTGAGCGTCACCGAGCGCACGCGCGAGATCGGCATCCGCATGGCCATCGGCGCGCGCGGCCGCCACGTGCTGCTGCAGTTCCTCTTCGAAGCGGTCACGCTCTCCGTGCTCGGAGGCCTCATCGGCGTACTTCTCGGGATCGGCGTGACGAAAGTCTTCGCGCGCTTCAACTGGCCGATGGTGATCAGCCCCACCGCGATCGTCGTCGCGTTCGCCGTCTCCGTCACGATCGGCATCTTCTTCGGCTTCTACCCGGCCCGAAAAGCGAGCAGGCTCGATCCGATCGACGCGCTGCGCTACGAGTAGCGTCAGGCGATGAAGAACATCGAGATGCCGAGCAGAAGGATGAGGCCGGAGACGACGCGCTTGAATGTCGCTTCCGGAATGCGTCCGAGCACGATGCGTCCGATGAACGTGCCGAGCACGACGGCCACCGTCGCGATGGCGATGATGCGCCAGACGCCCAGCAACGCCGCGCCTTCCGTGTAGAGATACACCGGCACGCGCGCGCCGTCGATGAGCAACGCGACGGCGGTGGCGGTTGCGATGAACGCCTCCTTCGGCACGTCGAAGCCGAGCATTGCGCCCGCGCGAATGCCGCCCTGATTGCCGACCAGGCCGCCGAGAAGACCCGACAGCGCTCCTGCCACCCACGCACCGCCGCGGCCGAAGCGCAACTGCACGCCGAACAATCCGGTGAGACCGGCGAACACGAGCAAGGCAGCGAGGACGTACGCGAGCGCGCGTCCGCCGACCCACGCGTGCAGCAACGCGCCGGTCAGTCCGCCGAGCGCGCTCGTCACGCCGAACGTCAACAGCACCGTCCGATCGAGGCTCCTGCGCAGAAACCAGAAGCGCACCGCCGTCCCGACGACGTGCGGAATCGCCACCATCGCGACCGCCAGATGCATCCCGTACCGCACCGCCAGCAGCGGCGTGATCGGCTGCCGATGCCGAAGCCGGCGAGCGAAGCGACGACTCCGCCGGCGAACGCCGCCAGCGCAACGATGGCTTCGAACATCAGACCGTCAACTGCGGACGCGGCGCATGTTCGAGCTCCGGCGGCAGTTTCACCGCGCAGCATGCGCGCTCGAGCGAAGCCGCGTCGCGCTGCATCTGCTTGTCCGTCGCGATCGCGGTGAGGGTGGCCTCGAGCACCGCCGCCGCCTGCGCGTCAGCGGGACGAGCGAGGCTGTAATGAATCCACTTCCCCTCCCGCCGCGCGCTCACGATCCCCGCGCGCCGCAGATACGCGAGATGCCGCGACACCTTCGGCTGCGTCTCGCCGAGGATCGAGACGAAATAGCAGACGCACACCTCCCGCCGCCGCACCAGATTCAGGATGCGAAGACGCGTGCGATCCGCCAGCGCGGCAAACAGCGGGACGAGGTTCATTGCCCGAGTATACATACGGTGACGCACATGCGTTGCGGCATGACGCGGCGAGGCGAGCTGTAGTGATGTCTGGATATACCTCTGTTAATTATTTGTAGCGTAGGAATTGGCTTCATCGCCGTCGCCGTTTGGCCACGACGTCACGGATAAGAGTCACGCGACCACGGCCGTGCGTCGCTGGCGACATTGCACGTTGCGGCCGCGGCTTGCGCTGTCCGTTTGCACGTTCTGTTTGTCCATATCAATCATCCCCAGGAGATTTCATGTACAGGAGAGTACTTTTCGCTCTGCTGGCCCTCGTGACGGCCACAGTGCAGATGCAGGCGCAGGCGCGCCTGTCGGTGAATGCAACCTACAATCGTCTCGAGCCGCTGTTTCAGCAGAACGTTCCGTCGGCGCCTCTTTACGAACCTTTCGTTTTTCCGATGAACGGCGGTGAGCTCGGAATGATGATCCAGGGCAACTGCGGCGGC
>DASVUA010000030.1:0-5592 GCA_036387295.1 Thermoanaerobaculia bacterium
GCGGCGGGCTCTTCGCCCGCCGAGGCTCTCTTTGCTGTCGGCCGGCTAAGAGCCCGCCGCTCCACCAGTCACCGCGATGGCAACAGCGTTATCGAGCCAAAGCGGCGACTGGCGTCGCCGCACTCCAAGGCTTCGCTATGTGTCTTTTGCCGAGGTAGCCTCGGCGCGATGTCTGCCGACGTCGAACAAAGCGCCTGGAGTGAGCTGCCGATCGTCTGTCCGCATTGCGGCAATCACGGCGAAGCGGATGGGTCGTGGCAGGCGAATGCGTGGGTGCCGTTCAAGCTGATCGAGGAAGTGGTGCGGTCGTGGGAGTTCGCGGCGGTTGTCGACGGCGGCGTGATGCGTCTGATGCCGATACGTCGAGCGATTCGACGGATGGGGAGAGCGGGACGAATCTACGGATCGAGTGCCTGCAGTGTGTCGGGTCGTTTCCGGTTCCAGGAAACGCGGCGGTCGTCTTCGAATGAGTCGCCCTGCGCGCCCGCTCTCGCTTCGACCTTTTAGCAGCGCTCGTCGCGGTCGCGGACGGCGCGCCACGGTGTGCGCTTACACTCGTCGCCGGGAGGAGAAAACATGAGCTCGAGCTGGGACGATAAGGAAGACACAACGATCTATCAGGTGGTCGTGAACCAGGAGGAGCAGTATTCGATCTGGCCGGCCGGGCGCGAGCTGCCGTTGGGGTGGAAGAGCGCGGGGAAGAGCGGGACGAAGGCCGAGTGCTTCGAGTACATCAAGGAGGTCTGGACGGAGATTCGACCGCGGTCGCTGCGGAACCTGATGGATGAACAGTCCGGCGGCGAATGATGGCGATCGATCGCCGTTTCGCCGCGCTGCCGCCAACGGCACGCCACCTACAATCGCTGCGTGGCAGAAACAACTCACTTAGGACCTCGCTGACGACGGCCGCTCGATCATCGTCGACTTCGACAACAACCCGGACGCGCGGTACGCGGTGGACATTCGGCCGGACGGTGACGATGAGGTGGTGATTACCGCGAATCGGGATGCGTGCCGCGCGTTTGCGCGGCTCTTCGCGCAGCTTGCCGAACGAGGTGGTCACGTCCACCTTGGCCTTTCGCACGTCGTACCGCAGGGGCCGGGCCTCCGTATCACTGTCGGCGAGAGCGACAGTCCCTCGCACGATTACTGAGCGTCTGCGCAGGAGCGGCATCACGCCGGCCGCGGCGCGAGCCGGGCGGTAAGCGTCCGTTTCGGCATGAGGTTTCACTTCAGTCGTTGAACGCGGCAGCTGACGCTGACGCAAGCCAGCGCGGCGACTTGCGTCGCCGCACTCCAGATCAACACGCTCCGCACGCCGACCCGCCTCCGAGAAATCCGGACCCGATCCTCATCCGAGGCATATACTCCCGCCCGTCAGCCGCAAAAAAATCGAGCAGGAGTCACACCCGTATGGAAGAGGTACGTCCCACGGAGCGCCATCTGCTGCACTTTCCCGCCGTCAGCCATGCGCCGGAGGCGGAGAGTCTCACGTTCCGGATTGCGCAACGGGACTACGTCGTCCAGCGGCATACGGCCGCCACTCGCAGCGATGCGCGTGACGTCAATCCGCTTCTGCGGCTCTACCGCGACGAGCACCTCACGCATTACCTCGAGGCCGATTTGCCGTCGGACGCGATCGCACTGGCCGAGGTCACGCGGCGGATCGAGATCGACGGGCATCCGGTGGACGCGGTGGCTTCATTGTCCATCCACGTCCCGCGCGAGGGCCGCCGCAATGCGTTGAAGCTGGTGCGGCGGAAAAACGCCAACGCCGCGGACAGCCTGCATCCGAAGCTGATGCGGCACCTGTCGCGTCTCACCGCGAGCGCGCATTCGCAGGAACTGCTGCGTGTCGCGGCCGAACAGCCCGATCTGCTGCACGACGTTTTCGATCCGTTCGAGACCGCGATGGCGCTGCTCTACCAGCATCCTGCGCTGATCAACCTCAGTCTCGATCAGGGCGGCGCGGTCCCGGCGTTCATTCTTCGCGAGTGCATCGCCTCGGCGCTTCACGAGCGGAGCACGGTCATCGATCGGATCGAGGATCTCGGGTTCGACTGGTGCAAGTACCGGGCGCTCACCGACGAAGGAGAGGTCGTACGCGATACGGACGGCTCGCCGATCTTCACCGCCGATCTCGACGGCTTCATCCAGCGCGCGATGGCCGATCCGCTGTCGATCGCGATCAAGCTTTCGCAGCAGCGAGAGGAGCTCGAAGGCGAGACGTGGCGACAGCAGTACGGCCGCACGACCGCCGAGGATCGGAAAGCGTTCACGGCCGCGGTCGAGGGGCGTGAAGTCCTTCGCGCGAACAAGACCAAATGGGCTCGCAAAGCGCTGTCATCGGAGTGGGGCGTGAGCTTCGGCGCGATGGAGTTCAGCGAGCCGCGGGCTGGCGGATGGCGAATCGACGCAGCCTGGTCGACCGACGACTCGTCAGTGCCGATGACCGCGGAATTCGTCACGGCGCTGCTGGCGGGCAACGCCTTCCTGCTCGTCGAAGGCGGAACGGGTCCGGCAGCACGGTCGCGCGTCGCCATTCCGGCGAAGAGCCCGGCCGGCGAGGAGTTCACGCGGTGGGAGCTCGATTTCGGACAGCAGTCGGAATCGCCCTGGTTCCCGACGGGCAGCCACGCCACTCTCGCCCTCGATCCGCTGCGCACCGACTTGTTCGTGTGCGTGAACCTCAGCCCGATGTCCGCCGACTCGCTTCAGCGGATCCATCTCGGCATGCTGAACGATGGGGAAGAAAAGATCGTCTGGTCGCGAGAGTCGACCGGCGAGTCGTTCGGCGAGATCCGGCTGAAAGCGAAGAACGAGAGGCTGCGCCACCTTTCCGCGTACGCGGAGTTCTTCGACACGCAGGAGCGTCCGATCCGCCTCGGGCGTTCGCTGGCCGACATCCCGGCGCCCGTGGCGCTGCTGTTCGACACGCATCCCACCAAGCGCTACATCGGCGTGATCCCGCCGATCGACACGGTGTTCGGCATCCCGCTTCCGGCCGACGAACGGACGCTGGTCATCCCGTTCCCTGAAGAGGCGGCGAAGATGCGCCTCTACTGGGGCGGGCTCGGAACCGGTCACTACGACGAAACGGTCTGTGCCTGCGGCATCACCGCCACGGTGGTGTTCGAGCTCGCCTTGCCAGTCCTGCTGCTCGCCCTCGGCGCGGCAGAGTACAAGACCGGGTTCGTCGCCAAACTGCTCGACGATCCGAAGGTGCTGTACGGCGTGATCGGCGTCGGCGTGACGCTCATCGGCGGCGGCTCCGGCGCGTACGTCGGGCTGGCGCAGGATCCCGGCCGTGCCGCGCAAACCGTCGGCATCAAGCTCGGGCCGGCGCTCGGCAAAATGGCGCTCGGCAAGTTCTCGCTCTATCTCGCGCGCAAGACCGCCGAAGGGACGTCCAAGAGGCTGATCCCGTTCATCAACTTCGCGATGTTCATGATGGACGTCGCGGCGACGACGGCGCAGCTCGCGCAGACCATCTACGCGATCTCGCAGTCGCCCTGGTACTACGACATGGAGATCACCCGCACGTTTGATCTCGCCGTCACGATCAAGCCCGATCCGCAGTTCGGAAAGTTCCCCGACTACCACGAGCAGTTGAAGGTGCAGGTGCTTTACGACAGCGGTGCGGAGCTGAAGCACGGGAACACGAACCTGCCGCGCGAGACGATCTCGAAGCCGATCCCGATCCGCTTCAACGACGCGCCCGCGGCCGGGCGGGTGAAAGTGATGGCGTTCTTCTACTCGGCGTCGGGCTGGCTTTCGGGCAGCGGTTCGACCGGCTGGCTCGACGCAAAGGGCGACGGTGACAGCTCGCTCAAGCAGGTCGAGATCACGATCAAGAACGCGCTGATCCCGCTCTCCGCAAACTCCGTCTACGAGCACCGTCAGTCGACAGTGATGGACGGTGGGAAGCACAAGTGGAAAGCGGGCCCGGCGCCCACCGCGACCATCGCCACGCGGCCGCGCGATGCGGCGCACGAGGTGCTCGCGTGGACCGGGATCACCGTCGCGCAGCAGCCGGGCATGATTGGCTACTCGTGGCAGGCCAAAGGGACCGGGCTCCCGCGCGACAAGGCTGGCGCGCCGACCGGCGACGCGCTTTTCGTCGTGCAGAACCTGTCGCTGCTCGAAGATCCCTCCGCGCGTCAGGCCGTGACGCCGGTCGGCTTCAGCGCGCAGTCGGGCGTGACGTACGACCTCACTTCGGGCAATGACGGATCGGGGCGAAGCTTCTTCATCGACCCATCGAAAGGAGCGTTCGACCCGGCCACGAATCCCGCCGGCGGCTATCACCTGCGACGCATCGCACTGTCGGCGGACAAGACGCCCCGTTTCGACATCGCGAACAACGAGAGCTGGGGACGGTTCCCGCGCCCGGTCGATTCATTCGTCTTTCATCCGCAGGGGCGCATCGCGGCCATCAGCCTCCAGACGGACAAGATCTACATCCTCGAGCTGACCGGCGCGCCGACCACCGACGACAAGGCGAAGCTGGCCAGCCTCGCGTCCGGCGAAGGAGTGCGCGACGGCCTGCTCTCGCGGCCGCGCGCGATCGCGGTGGCGCTGGACGGCCGCCTGCTCGTGCTCGAAGACGGCAACCGCCGCATCCAGAGCTTCGACTACACCGGGAATCCGGTGAAGTACTTCAAGAGCGCCGACGGCACGGACAAGAGCTGCACGATGGCGCTGCGCGATACCGGCAAGCCGGCGACGTACCTCGACCTTTCGGTCGAATCGAAGGGATACCTGTTCGTGCTCGCCTTCGAGGGCGACACCGCCACCGCGAAGGCGGCGCAATATCGCGTCGACATCTACGAGCCCGACGGGACGTTCCTCGTCAGCACGCCGGGTGTGGCCGCGGCGAAAATCGCGGTCGATCTCGCGCGCAGCCTGTTCACCCTCAATTACGAGACGCTGAGCGGACCGGGAGGGCGCACCGAGCCGTCGATCAGCATGTGGCTCCCACCACCTCCACCGAAATCCGAAGGAGCGCCGTCGTGATCTTCGTCGGCACTCTCGGCCTTCGCGACGCCACCAGCTCCCGCAAGATCGCCGCGTGCTACCTGCTTCCCGACACCGGCACGTTGAGGGCGTTCATGGAAGGAGGCGACATGATCGACGTGCCGCTGGGGACCTACCTCGAGTCGCTCCCTGATCTGACCCGGCTGATCTGGGGTTCCGGCACGCTGACGGCGACTGCCGACTCGCCGGTCGCGCCGCTGCGTGCGGCGCTGGAGGCGCTTGGCGCGAGCGCCGACGCTGGTATCCTCATCGCTCCGGGCTGGTTCACGTTGGCCGAGACTCGTGACGCGGCCGGCGCCGACTTTGGCCCCGTCGGTCCGCACGCGATCGACCTCTCCGGCCTCGACCTGTCCGGCGTGAACTTCCGTGGCGCCGATCTCCGCGGGGCGAAACTGCAGGGCTGCGCGTTTCGCTACACGGTTTTCACGGAGGCGCAGTTCGACCGCGACGCACTGAAAGGTGCCGACTGCAGTCACATGACCATCGCCAGCGCGGTCATCAACGGGATGGACTTCACCGGAACCAATTTCACCGGCGCCATCTTCACCCGCGGCG
>DASVUA010000031.1:0-7763 GCA_036387295.1 Thermoanaerobaculia bacterium
TGCCGCGAGGGTGATCGTGGTCGACGACCATTCGACCGACGAGACGGCGCGGATCGCGAGCAACGCGGGAGCCGAGGTGATCCGCTCGCGCGGTGAAGGAAGCAAAGCGCTCGCGCTCGCAACCGGCGTCGCCGCCAGCTCGGCACCCGTCATCGTCTTCTTCGATGCCGACATCCTCGACGCGCGGCCCGAGCACTTCCAGGAGCTCGCAGCGCCGCTCGAACGAGGCTTCGTCATGTGCTGCGGCATCGTCGACTACGGCCGCGGGCGCAACGCCGTCTTCATGCGCCTGCCGCCGATCACAGGTCTCCGCGCCGTGCGCAGGGACGTGTTCGAAGCCATCCCCGCTGCGAAGCTGCGTGGCTTTCAGATCGAGATCATGATCAACGAGGTCGTCGCGCGAGGACGAATGCCGTCCGCGATGCGCGTGTTGCGCGGCGTCCGCCATCGCTCCAAGGTCGAGAAGATGGGCCTCGGCCGCGGACTGCGCGCGCACGCGGCCATGACGGTCGAGTTGTTGCACTGCCTCACGTTCGTCCCCTGGTGGACGTATGTCACGTACCTGCGGAATCTGACGATTGTGCGCTCCTGACCTGGAGGAACGATGTCGCTGTCGCGTGCGAAGTCGCTTTTGCTCGACCCGGTCACCGCGGAGAAACGGGCTCTGCTCGCCGAGCGCTGGTCGGCTCTCGATCCGGCGGTGCGTCTGCCGGGGCAGGGGCTGGGACAAAAAGCCACCGGCTGCGGCGCCACGATGGGAATCCAGCCGCGTTGCGATTTCTCCTGCACCGGCTGTTACCTCGGCGCCGAAGCGAATCACATCCCCGCGCACCCGGTCGAAGCCGTGCTCGCGCAGCTCGACGAACTGCGCCGCTGGCTCGGTCCGAAGAGCAACGTCCAGATCACCGACGGCGAGGTCACGCTGCGGCCGGTCGAGGAACTGATCACCATCCTCCGCCACGCGCGCTCCATCGGCATCATCCCGATGGTCATGACGCACGGCGACAACTTTCGCCGGCAGCCCGGCCTCCTCGAGCGTCTGATGACGGAAGGAGGTCTGACGGAAGTCTCGATCCACATCGACATCACGCAGCGGGGGCGCGACGGATATCGCTCGCCGCGCTCCGAGCTCGAGCTGATGCCGCTGCGCGACGAGTTTGCCCGCCTCGTTCGCACCGCGCGCCGCACGACCGGGCGCCGGCTGCGCGCGGCGACCACGATGACCATCACGGCCGAGAACCTGCCGCAGGTCGCCGACGTCGTCCGCTGGACGATCTGCAACCGCGACGCGTTCAGCCTGATCAGCTTCCAGCCGCTGGCGCAGGTCGGGCGCACCCGCAAACATCTGGAAGGGGTGACGCCGCGGCAACTCTGGAGCGAGATCGGCCGCGCCACTCGTGAATACGGTCTCGAGCTGCACGGCGCGGAGCCGATGCATTTCGGCCATCCCGACTGCACCCGCTTCGTGCCGCTCATCGCCGTCGAACAGCAGGGTCACGCGCCGCGGCTCATGCAGTTCATCCGCAATGAACCGGAAGACGTGGCCGTGATGCAGGAGTATTTCGCCACAGGGCTGGGCGGCGTGGCCTTCCGCGACGATACGCCGCTCGAAGCGTCTGCACGAGGGGCGGGGATGCTCGTCCGCCACCCGCGGTTTCTCTTCGGCCGCGCGCGACGCTGGCTCGACGCCCGGCTGCGCGACGAGCTCGGAACGACGTTCTTCCCGCTCCTCGCAAAAGGGCTGCTCGGACGCGTCCGCGTTGACGGCGTGACGATGACCAGTCACCACTTCATGAGCCCCGGCGAGCTCGAGACCGAGACCGGCAAAGCGAGGCTCGACGCCTGCGTGTTCCGGATTCCCTATGGCGGAGAGATGGTGCCGATGTGCCGCGTGAACGCCGGCGGCGTGCGCGAGCGCTTCTACGAAGAGCTCACTGCTGCACACCGGCAGTGACAACTGGTAAGGCTCACGCCGGCGCGGCGCTGCACGACGCTCGTGCACGCGCAAGAGGCTGTGGCAGCGCGTTGGCGGCGTGTCTCCACATACAATGCGCCGCATGAGAATGCTCGTTCTGGGCGCCGGCCGCATGGGTCTCGGCGCAGTTCACGATCTCGTTTCGCAGGCTGACGTCGAAGCGGTGACGGTCGCCGATTACGACCTCGCCAAAGCGGAGGCGATCGCGTCGCGATACGCGAACAAAGTCACCGCGGCGCAGATCGATTGCAACGATCAGGCGGCTGTCGTCGAGTTGATGCGCGGACATGCCTCGGCGATCAGTTGCGTCAACTACTGGCTCAACGAACGGCTCGCCAAAGCGGCCATCGAAGCGGGGACGCATTTCTGCGATCTCGGCGGCAACAACGACGTCGTCGACGCCGAGCTCGCGCTCGACTCCGAAGCGCGCGCGAAAGGAGTGAACATCGTGCCGGACTGCGGCCTTGCGCCCGGCATGGTGGCCGTACTCGCCGCGCATGGCGCCGAGCAGTTCGCGACGCTCGACGCGATTCACATCCGCGTCGGCGGTTTGCCACAGAACCCGAAGCCGCCGCTCGACTACCAGATGGTCTTCTCGGTCGAAGGTCTCATCAACGAATACGTCGAGCCGGCGCGCGTCATCCGCGACGGCAAAGTGACGATCGTCGACTCGATGACCGAGGTGGAGACGCTCGAGTTTCCCGAACCGTTTGGGGAAATGGAGGCATTCCAGACTTCCGGCGGGACGTCCACGCTGGTCGAGACGTTCCTCGGCAAGGTGCGCGATCTCGATTACAAGACCATCCGTTACCCCGGGCACTGCGCAAAGTTCAAGACGATGATGGACCTCGGCCTCTGCAGCTCCGAGCCGATCGAAGTCGACGGCGTCTCGATCAAACCGCGGCGCGTCCTGGGCGATCTGCTCGTCGCCAACCTGCCGCACGACGAGCCCGATGTGGTGCTCGTGCGCGTCGAATTCTCCGGCGGAGGAAAAACACTCCGCTACGACATCATCGACCGCAGCGATCCGGAGACCGGCCTTTCCGCCATGATGCGCACCACCGCCTTTCCCGCCTCGATCGTCGCGCTCATGATGGCGCGCAACCAGACCACCTCGAAAGGGGCGCTGCCGCAGGAGCGTTGCATCCCGCCGCAGCTTTTCATGGACGAGCTGGCGAAGCGGAACATCGACGTGCAGATCACGAGCGGCTGACGCGATGCCTCACGAAACGAGCCTGATCACCACCATCGCCGCCGCGTTCGGTCTGGCGATGGTGTTCGGGTTCATCGCCGCACGGCTGAAACTGCCGCCGCTGGTCGGCTACCTTCTCGCCGGCATCGCCATCGGCCCGCACACGCGCGGCTTCGTCGCCGACGTCGCGCTCGCGGGGCAGCTCGCCGAGATCGGCGTGATGCTGCTGATGTTCGGCGTGGGGCTGCATTTCTCGCTCGACGATCTCGCCTCGGTGCGCGGGATCGCCTTGCCTGGGGCGGTCGTGCAGATCATCGTCGCCACCGCGCTCGGCACCGTGACGGCCATGGCGTGGGGGTGGAGCTTCGGCGCGGGCCTGGTCTTCGGTTTATCGCTCTCGGTCGCCAGCACGGTCGTGCTGCTCAAGGCACTCGAAGCGCGCGGCGTGCTCGAAACGTTCAACGGCCGCATCGCGGTCGGCTGGCTGATCGTCGAGGACCTCGTGATGGTGCTCGTCCTCGTGCTGCTGCCGCCGCTCGCGAGTCTGCTCGGCGGGGCGTCGGGGGGAAGCGGGCAGGGGATCGGAAGCACGCTCGCCATCACGTTCGCGAAGCTCGCCGCGTTCGTCGTGCTGATGCTCGTCGTCGGACGCCGCCTCTTTCCTCGCATTCTCTGGCTGGTCGCGAAGACCGGTTCGCGCGAGCTCTTCACGCTGTGTGTGATCGCGGCCGCGGTCGGCGTGGCGTATGGCGCCGCGGCGTTGTTCGGCGTCTCGTTCGCCCTCGGCGCGTTCTTCGCCGGCATGATGCTGCGCGAGTCGGACTACAGCCACCGCGCGGCCGACGAGTCGCTGCCGCTGCGCGACGCATTTGCGGTGCTGTTTTTCGTCTCCGTCGGCATGCTCTTCGATCCGGCCGTGCTGGTCCGCGAGCCCTTTGCGGTCCTCGCGGTCACGGCGATCATCATCATCGGCAAGACCGTGGCCGCGGTGGCGCTCGTGCTCGCGTTCCGCTACCCGCTCAATACAGCGCTCACCGTCGGCGCGAGCCTCGCGCAGATCGGCGAGTTCTCGTTCATCCTCGCCGGCCTCGGTGTGCAGTTGAAACTATTGAGCGCAGAAGGGCAGAGCCTCATCCTCGCCGGCGCCCTCATCTCGATCGCGCTCAACCCGCTGCTCTTCGCGCTGGTCGAGCCGGCGCAGCGGTGGATTCGCGCCCGTTCGGAGCTCGCCCGCAAACTCGAGCGGCGCGCCGATCCGCTGGCCGAACTGCCGACCAGCGTCGATGCCGCGCAGCTCACCGGGCATGTGGCCATCGTCGGATACGGAAGGGTCGGGCGGCGCATCGCCGAATCGCTGGCGGAGCGGAAGATCCACTTCACGATCGCGGAACAGAATCGCGAGCTCGTCGAGCGGCTGCGCGAGGAAGGGCTGCACGCCGTCTCCGGCGATGCCGCCGATCCCGCGGTGCTGATTCAGGCGCACGTCGCCCGCGCGGCGATGCTCATCATCGCCTTGCCCGACACGCTGCACGTCCGGAGGATGGTCGACGTCGCACGCCAGCTGAATCCGAAGATCGAGATCCTGCTCCGCACGCACAGCGAAGAGGAAGCGGCGCTGTGGCGGGAAGACGCGATCGGCACCGTGTTCATGGGCGAGCACGAGCTCGCCAGGGCCATGACGCGGCACGTGCTCGACCGGATGAGCGGCGGAACGGCAACGGATCACGTCCAAGAACGGTGAAACGCCCAACGCGCCTCTGATACACTCCGCCCGGCTTATGAACATCATCAAAAATCGGGTCAACGACGTCACGGTTCTCGACATCCAGGGCGTGATCAAGCTCGGCGAGAGCGCGCGCGAGTTCTCGAGCTATCTCGAGAAGGTCCTCAACGACGAAACCGGTCCGGTGATGATCAACTTCGAAGCGATCAACTACATGGACTCGACCGGCCTCGGCGAGCTGATCGGCTATCTGCAGAAGTTCGAAGATCGCCAGCGCAAAATGGCTCTCGTCAAGCCCTCCCACCGCATCCTCGCACTGCTGAAAATCACGAAGCTCGACACCGTCTTCAAGATTTTCGACTCGCGCGAGGGAGCGATGGAGTACCTGACCGCCTCTGCCGCCTGACCGGCAGCAGTGTTGCTTTTGAAGTCGTCGGTTCTCAGTTGTCAGTTGTCCACGCGAGTTGCGCCCGGGCGACACGTCGCAGACGACTGACAACCGAGCACTGACAACATCCCCCACAATCCACTACTATCCGCCCGCTTTCTTATGACCAACAGCTACGTTCCCATTCTGATCATGCTCTTCGTGGCCATCGCGCTCGGCGCGGTGTTCCTCGGCCTGAACTGGCTCCTGGGTACGCATCAGCGGAACCCGTCCAAGCTCGCGCCGTACGAGAGCGGCGTTCCTCTGCTCGACGATCAACGGAAGCGCGTCAACGTCCGCTTCTACCAGATCGCCATGCTGTTCATCCTGTTCGACATCGAAGCGGCCTTCCTCTATCCCTGGGCCGTCATCTACCGCGACGCGACGCACAGCCCGAACGGACTCTCCTGGTTCGTCTTCGGCGAGATGCTCGTGTTCATCCTTCTTCTCGGCGTCGGCTACGTCTACTGCTGGAAGAAGAAAGCATTCGACTGGAAGTAAAATGGCCGACCTTCATCCCGCAAATCCTTACGCAAAAGACCGCTTTCCCGATCCGAACAAGACCATCGAGTTCCCGCCCGACGTCAAGGCGCGGTTCGAAGAAGTCCTGACCCGTTACCCGACCAAGGAAGCGGCGCTCATCCCGGCGCTGCACATGGTTCAGGAAACGTGGGGCTGGATCTCGCCCGAAGCGGTGCATTACGTCGGCAACCTGCTCGACCTTTCGCCCGCCACCGTCTTCGGCGTCGTGTCGTTCTACGACATGTTCAATCAGTCGAAGGTGGGCAAGTACCAGCTTCGCGTCTGCACGAACCTGAGCTGCATGGTCTCGAACGCGTACGACATCTACGAGCATCTCTGCGACAAGCTCAAAGTGAAGCCGCACGAGAACACGAAAGACGGCCTCTACACGGTCGTCGAAGTCGAATGCCTCGGCTCCTGCGACACCGCTCCCGTGGTCCAGGTCAACAACGACTACCACGAGAACATGAGCATCGAGAAGATGGACGACCTCCTGACGAGGTTGAAGTAAATGGCCACCCAACCGATTAAGGTTCTCACCGCCAACATCGACAAGCCGAACTCGGCCTCGATCGACACCTACATCGCCGGCGGCGGCTACGAAGCAGCACGCACCGCGCTCGGGATGAAGTGGGAAGACGTCATTCAGCTCGTCAAAGATGCGGAGCTCCGCGGACGCGGCGGCGCCGGCTTCCCGACCGGCATGAAGTGGTCGTTCGTCCCGCGCAATGCGCCGCGTCCGACGTACCTCCTCTGCAACGCCGACGAAGCGGAGCCCGGCACGTTCAAGGACCGGGTGATCATTGAGAAGGATCCGCATCTCCTCCTCGAGGGGATGATCATCGCGGCCTACGCGATCGGCTCGAATCCGATGGCGTACATCTACATCCGTGGCGAGTTCCATTACGGCGCGACCGTGCTGGTCAAAGCGATCGAAGAAGCCCGCGCGAAAGGCTTCCTCGGCAAGAACCTTTTCGGCAGCGGCTTCGACTTCGACATCACCGTGCATCGCGGCGCCGGCGCGTACATCTGTGGCGAGGAAACGGGTCTCATCGAATCGGTCGAAGGCCATCGCGGCCAGCCGCGCGTGAAGCCGCCGTTTCCTGCCGTGGTCGGCGTGTTCGGCGGCCCGACCGTGGTCAACAATGTCGAGACGCTCGCCTGCGTCCCCCTCATCATCAAGAACGGTCCCGATTGGTTCAAATCGTTCGGGACGCCGAAGAACACGGGCCCGAAGCTGTACTGCGTTTCCGGCCGCGTGAAAAAGCCGGGCGTGTACGAGTTCCCGATGGGGATGAACCTCAAGGAACTGATCTACGACCACTGCGGCGGCATCCGCGACGACAAGAAGTTGAAAGCCGTGATCCCGGGCGGCGCGTCCGCTCCGATGCTGCTGCCCGAGGAGATCGATCTTCCGCTGAACTTCGACGCGGTGATGAAAGCGGGCTCGATGCTCGGCTCGGCCGGCATCATCGTGCTCGACGAAACGGTCTGCATCGTCGATGCGGTCTGGCGCCTCTCGAAGTTCTTCGCCCACGAGTCGTGCGGTCAGTGCACGCCGTGCCGCGAAGGAACGAACTGGATGGAGTCGATTCTCGATCGCCTCGAGCGCGGCGAAGGCCGCCAGCAGGACGCCGATCTGCTCCTCGACATGGCCGACAACATCGGCGGCAAGTCGCTCTGCGCCCTCGGCGACGCGGCGATCGGCCCGGTGATCTCGTCGATCAAAAAGTTCCGCGACGAATACCTGCACCACGTGACACACAAGAGCTGCCTCCCCGGCACGAAGCGCTACCGCCGCCTCGACATGCCGGTCGCAGCACACTGAGTTCGCTCCGACAGTCAACACGAGCCGACGTCTCTTGCTCGAATCTTGTGGAGCGGCGGGCTCTTAGCCCGCCGACGCTCATCGACAGCCGGCGGG
>DASVUA010000032.1:0-6282 GCA_036387295.1 Thermoanaerobaculia bacterium
ACTCAGTCCCGACGAGCCGACCAGCAATGTCGATTCGTGTGCCGCGCGCGCATCGACGCGTCCGGCACCGCGCGCGAACGGTACTGCCGCCACCGCGGTGGCGCTGCTCGTAATGGCGGCCTTCACGTCGGCCGGCGTCCATGCCGGATGCAGTTTCCGGAGCAGCGCCGCGACGCCCGCGACGTGCGGTGTGGCCATGGAGGTGCCATTGAGCGCGATCGTGCCGCCGCCGAGGCGCGCGGAGACGATCTGATATCCCGGTGCCGAAACGTCGGGTTTGAATCCGAGCAGCCGCGGCGCGGGACCGCGCGAACTGAAATCGGTCACCCGGCCGTCGTCGTCGATGGCCGCGACGGTCAATGCATCGGTGGCGGTGCCGGGGCTGCCGATCGAGGCGGTTGTGCCGTCATTGCCGGCGGCGACGACCATCACCACCCCCGCGGCGACGGCGTTGTCGACCGCGCGCGATGCGATGTCTTCAGCATCGCCAGGCCCGCCGAGGCTGAGATTCGCGACCGCGACGTGATCGGAGAAATTGCCGTCGCCATTCGGATCGGCGCAACGTTCGATGGCTGCGATGATCCCCGAGGTCGGCCCGCTTCCGTCTGCGCCCAGGACTTTGTACCCGATCAGCGTGACCTCGGGTGCGACGCCGATGAGATCGGGCGCGCTGCCGGCAATGGTCGCCGCAACGTGTGTCCCGTGGCCGTTGTCGTCCATCGGATCGTCATCGTTGTTGATGAAATCGCGGCCGCCCGCGACCTTGAAGCCGGCGCCCATGCCGCCGCCGAGCGAGGGATGGCTGTAGTCGATTCCCGTATCGACCACCGCGACGACGATGCCGGCGCCGCCGGTGCCGAGGGACGAGGCGTTCACCTTCGTCCGCGCGTCGACGACTGTTGCGAGTGGCGCAGACGCCGGCACAGCCGTGGCGCGCATGATGCGGTCCTCATGCACCGCGCGCACGTAAGGCAGCGCGCGAATGCGGGTGACGGCCGCCGCGTCTGCGTCGACGGCGGCGCCGAGAAACACGGCCCGGTATTCGTGGGCGATGTGGGGCGTGGAGGCGGTCGATTGCACGCGGCCGTTGCCGGCGCCGAGATCAGCGCGGAAACGGGCGAAAAGTTGTTCGTGCGCAGCCGCCGCAGCGGCGTTTGCGCGCGACTCGGCGCGCGCGGTGCCGTGAAATTCAACAATGACGCGCGAGCTCTCGCTCGCATGCCCGCGACGCTCGTAATGCTGCACCGGCGCAGCAGACGCAAAGATAGCGGACGCGCCAAGCGCCGCTCCGAGAAATGCTCGGACGATTCGATTCATGAAGGGCTCCGTGGACTGGACGACTACAGGACTGCACCGATTATCGCCCAGCACGCCCGCGGAGGAAAGCCGGACGCAGTTTCGGCTCGCGTCAGCGCGCGGAGGATCGCGCGGAGGAACGCACCTGCGCTCCGGCCTCGTGCGACAATCGCGCATGCCTTCACGAGTGGTCGTCGTCGGGGGATTCCTCGGCGCCGGCAAGACCACCGCCGTGCTTGCGGCTGCACGGCTGTTGCGCGCGCGCGGCCTGCGCGTGGCTTGTGTCACGAACGATCAGGCTTCGGCGCTCATCGACTCCGCGACGCTGCGCGATGCCGGCTTCGACGTCGGCGAAGTGGCCGGAGGGTGCTTCTGTTGCCGTTTCTCCGATCTCGTCACGACGATCGATCACCTCCTCGCGCGCGACCCTGAGGTAATCCTCTGTGAGGCGGTCGGCAGCTGCACCGACATCGTCGCCACGGTGGTCCTCCCTCTGCGGCGCTTTTACGGCGACGTGCTCGATGTGCGGCCGCTGTCCGTCGTCGTCGATGCGGCGAGCGCGGGGGAATGGATCGAGGCGACTGGCGACCTGCAATACGTCTGGCACGAACAGATTCGCGAAGCGGACCTGGTGCTGCTCAACAAGAGCGATTGTCTCGACGAGCGCCAGCTCGAGAGCGCAGAGCGCGCGTTGCAGAGTGTCAATGAAAAGTCGCACGTACTGCGGACGATTGCGACGAGCGGCGAGGGAATCGACCGCTGGCTGAGCGAGCTCGCGGTCGATCGCGAGCCGCAGCCTCTTCACGATCTCGATTACGACCGCTATGCGGCCGGCGAGGCGAGGCTCGGCTGGGTCGACGCGACGTTCGAGTTGCGCGGCGAGCACGAACTGGTGACTGTCGCTAGAGACGTGGCGTTGCGGCTCGCCCGCTCGCTGCCGCCGGACGTGCCGCCATTCCACATCAAAGTCCGAGTCGCGGCGGGTGACGCTCGTGCGCGCGCGCAACTCACGCGCGCCGCCTCCGTTCCCGCTGTTGCGGGCGATCCGCATCAGACCGGCGCGTCGACGGTGGTCGTCAACGCGCGCGTGGCGATGGACGCGGAGGCACTGCGGCAGGCGATCGTCGCCAGCGTGTCGGTGGCAGGCGTGATTGCCACTCCGACGGAGTCGTCGGCGTTCCATCCCTCGTACCCGGTGCCGCAGGTGCGCATCGCCGCGCCCGGCGAGGGGCAATCATGACGCTCGACACCGTCACGACGCGCGTCGTTCTCGGCGCGGCGCTGCTGCCGTTCCTTTACTTCGCGGCGCGCGATCAGTGGCTGCACCTGCGGGCGCGCCGCGTTCCGCTCGCGGAAAACGGCGTGCACGCGCTGCTCGGCCTCATCCTCGCCGCCGTGATTGCGCGCGCGTTTCTGTTCGAATGGCGATTCGTCATCGCGGGACTGGCCGCGTTCGCGATCTGCGGGGCAGTCGATGAGTTCGTGTTCCATCGAGGCCTGCCGGCAATCGAGTCCGACGTCCATGCCAAGGAGCACTTTGCGCTCTTTGCATTCTTCGCCGTATTTGGATTGATCCTGCTGGCCAACAATGGGCTGCTGCCGAGGTGGCGGTGAACGTTGGAGGCGAATCGCTGTCGTGGTGGCTGCCGGTGCGTTACGCGTTACCGGTGCTGCTCGCGCTGGTCGTGATCCTCGCATTTCCGGTCACACGCGGGATGCGCGATGCCACGGCGCGGCGCAAGTATTGGCAAGTGCAGCTCGTGACGCTCCTCGGCGCGATTGCGGGTGCGAAGCTGGTGGTGCTGATGGGCGACCAGCTCTGGCCCGTCGTACCGCTGCACGACTGGACCGAGATCCTCACCACCGGGCGATCGATTGTGGGCGGACTGATTTTCGGATTTCTGGCCGCCGAGATCGCGAAGCCGCTGCTCGGATATTCGCTGCCGCCGAACGACCGTTTCGCCACCGTGCTGCCGTTTTCCTTCGCCATCGGCCGGATCGGCTGCTTCCTTCAGGGCTGCTGCCGCGGGATCGAGCACGATGGGCTGCTCAGCGTCACCTACAGCGACGGGATCGCGCGTCATCCCGTGCAACTCTTCGAAGCGGCATTCAATGTGGCCATCGGGATTGCGTTCGTGATCCTGCTTCGGCGCGGCGCACTGCGGCACCGGTTCTTTGCTACGTACCTCATCGCGTATGGCGTCTATCGTTTCGCGACCGAGTTCATTCGTGCGACGCCGCACCCTCTCTATGGCTATTCGGTCTACCAGTTGTTTGCCGTGGTGATGGTTCTGCTCGGCGTTGCGTCATTCGTGTTGCGTACGCCGGCCGTGGACCGGATGGAGGAAGCCCATGCCTGACGAAAATGGCTGGCAGGCCGCAGGATCGATGATCCTGAAGATTCTCGGCGGCCTTCTGCTTGCGGCCGTCGTGCTGTTCGGCCTCGTGATCCTCACCTGCGGCGGGATGCTGGTGTTCTCCTGATGACAGCGATCACCGGCATCGTCGACGCGGCGAAACGGCGCTTTCACCGCGATACCGTGGCTTATCCGGTCATGCACGCGTGGGTACTGAACCTCTATCGCGCCGGCGAACGATATCCGCAGACTGTCACCGATTACTTTCCCAGCCGCCACGCCCCTTCCGCTGAACTGGCGGCGCTTCTGGACCGTCACCGGCACGACGAAGAACGGCACACCGCGATGTATGCGGCCGCAATTCGTACGCTCGAACAGCCGGTCGTGGAGCTCGACGGCCAGGACGTGTTCAATGTCGCGATCCGTTCACATACGGCGGAAAGCTTCACCATCGACGACGGCGATTGCGCCGACTCGCGCCGTCTGAAACTCGCGCATTTCCTCGCCCATGCGCATTTTCTTGAAAAGCGGATCGAGCGTTCACTGCAATACCACCGCGACGCGTGCGAACGGGGCGGCGCGGCGGTGGCTGAGCGCGTCGTGACGGCCGTGCTGCAGGACGAAACCCGTCACGTGCGCTATACGGCCGAGCATTCGCGGGCTCTGTTGTCCGCGCGCGAGGCGTCCGCTGTTTTCGAGCATCACAGACGAGCGGAAGCGCGTGCGAATCTCGAGTTTTCGGAGCGCCAGGTGCGCGCGTGCTCGCGCACTTTCGCGACTCTCGTGCGAGCCGACCAGCGCTGGTTCTACGATGCCTGTGCGTTCCTCATGCGTCAGGCGGCGGCGTATGTCTGAAGCGATCGTCCTGCCACTCGCCGTCCCTCAGACAGTGAGCGCGATCCGGCGCGAGCTGGCCCGGCTCGATGAAGGCGACGCGCGGCGCGCGTTCGACGTGCCCTCGACGGCGCGTCTGTTGAAGACCACCATCAGCTTGTGCGCCGAGTGTCTCGGCCATGTGCCCGCAGCGGTATTTGCAATCGATGGCCGCGTGCTGTTGCACAAACGCTGCGTGCGACACGGCGCGGCGTCGGCGGTATTGGAGAATGACGAGCGGTTCTACTTTCTCTCCAATAAAGACCGTTCCGGCCGCAGGTACGCCGACGACCGGTTGATGACGATTCCGGACTACGAAGGCGGCGGTTGCTGCGGTCCCCGCGGCTCTGGTTGTGCGGCCGCGGCGGAAAGCTCGTTCGGTCCATACACGGACCAGCTTTCGAACAAGAGCTGCACTGTGCTGGTGGAGGTCACCGACGCCTGTAATCTCGCTTGTCCGGTGTGCTACAGCGACGCGAAAGGGGAGCGGAAAATGCCGCTGGCCTCATTTCGCGAGTACATCCTGCGGCTGGTCGAGCAGAAAGGTGGCCTCGACAGCGTGCAGCTCACCGGCGGCGAGGCGCTGCTCCACCCGGAAGTGGTGGAGATGATCGCGTTTCTGTACACGCAGCCGGCGATCAAGAAGATTTACCTGCCGACGAACGGCTTATTGCTCGCGGCGGGCGATTTCGCCGAAAGGCTGGTTCCGTTCCGCGACAAGCTGATGGTGTTGCTGCAATTCGACGCCGAGGATGGGGAGAGCAATCGGAAACTGCGCGCGGCGAATCCCGCCTCCGCGCGACGGCAGGTGATCGAGCGGCTGGATCGTCTCGGCATCGCAATGCAGCTCACCATGACACTCACCCGCGGCGTCAACGACACGCAGGTCGGATGGGTCGTTGCGCAGGGACTGGCGCGGCGCAATGTGCGCGTGATCGCGCTGCAGCCGGTGACCTACTCCGGGCGATACGAACTGCCTCCCGACCCGCTGGAACGGCTGACGCTCTCCGACATGGTCAAAGCCGTCTGCGCGCAGGTGAGCCCGCGCGTCGCGCCGGAAGAGTTCGCGCCGATCCCGTGCAGTCACCCGAACTGTGGCTGGATCACGCTGTTCGTTCGCCGCTTCGGCATCGTCCGCAATGTCATGCGCTTCATCGATCTGCCGGCCATCATGAACGAGGTCGCGTACAAGACACTGTTGTCGACGAAAGAGCTGCAGCACGCGGTCGGTTCCGGAAAACGCGATGGTCTGCTGGCCCGCCTAGGCAAGCGTCTCGTGCGCTCCACCGACGTTTTCACCGTGGCCATCAAGCCGTTCATGGACCGCTTCAATTATGACCAGGATCGCATTGCGAACTGCTGTCACCATCTCATGGACACCACAGGCCGCGCGGTGTCGTTCTGTGAATACAACGCCATCGTTCGCCAGCACGATCCATGGACGCGGCTCCCGCGTCTCGCCGATCCGGCCTAGGCCGTCGTTGCAGAACGCTGACTGTCCACCGCGCCGTGCACATTGGAGCTGACATGAGCGCGCTCGATCCTCGCGGGCGCATCCCCTACGCACTGAAGGTCGGCTTCGCTCTGGCCGCACTCGTGTGGGTCGTCATTCATCTCCGCTTCTATCCTGCCGCGACGATGCTGTGGTTCTGCGCGTATGGAAACGTCGTCATTGCGGTGGCGCTTCTTCTGGAAAACCGGCTGCTCCTTTCGATGCAATCGGTGGCGTTGCTGATTCCGCAGACCGTCTGGGCGA